>NZ_SPPA01000008.1:0-91417 GCF_004569585.1 Muribacter muris
AAGAGCATTTTGAACTGTATTTGAAGGAATGTGAATGGCGTTTTAACCACAGTGAAATAAAAGTTCAATTTTCCATTTTAAAACAATTAGTAAAGCAGAATTTATTCTAGTTATCTAGTACAGCCCCAAAGATTTTGCAAACATCTCCTTAAAACCGACCGCTTGTATTTACTCATAAGGTGCTAATAAAATCGGGTTATAATCGCCATTCAACTGTTGATAGTAATAGGTCATATAAGCTTGACTAGCAAAATTTTCCAATTGACTTTTCTTAATTTTACCGTATCCCCGTTGGTGCATATAGATTTCTGCTGCCCTAAACCATTGCATCCCTATTTTAAACGGATCAGTTTTAGGTTGTGCCACTAATTCCATTTCAATTTGATTGCTTGGCTCTGTTGCCAAATGAATAATTTCTAAAACAAGTGTTTGATACCACCGTCTTAGCAGCTTATTATTCAATACCGCTTGCTCAATCCCTTTCTGAGCCAAAAAGCGGGGTTCAGAAATTTTTAAGGCTTCGATAAAGTTATCCAGCCCCTCACAATCACTGGCATACCACCAAGCTGCTCCTCCCACGTTCTCTATATTTTGTAAGTAAGGATTTAAAAGTGTTTGACGCTCTTCTTTTAACAAAAAATCACCTACTCTTCTACGATAGCATTTTTCATAATTAGAAAAATCCACATAAAGACCTGATGGATATAAGGATAAATAGAGATCACCGGTAAATTCATCGGCATCAAATCGATTAAATGTAATATAAACCATCGTATAAAAACCGTTTTTTAAATCTTTAATAAAATACAGTTCATTGCGTCTTGGAAATTGCCGATAACCTAACGCCTGCATTTTTTCAATTAGCTCTTTTTTAAATAACTTTCTAAATGTTTTATGACTCATTTGATACTCCTTAATATAACTTTAACGTGAACGGGATTTCCACTGTTCACACAAACAAGCGGTCGGTTTCTTAAAAGATTTCGGTATTATGTAGCAAATGCACAAAAATAGATATTTTAACAAAATGTAGGGACACACTGCGTGTGTCCTTTATAAAAATCAAATTATTTCAATAGCTTAAAATCCGGACACACGCAGTGTGTCCCTACAAGCGAACAAAAAACAACTTTGTGTAACTACATACATAATGTTGAAAGATTTTGCAAATATCATCCGCTTAAAACCGACCGCTTGTAAAGGATCTTTAAATGGTTTTTGCTCATTTTAACCTCTTAAGGTGAGAGTTAAATAAAGTATAAATATATTTTTCAGGCTATTTAACCGATTTGTCCAAATAGGCTCTATTTTTCTACTCGGTACGGTAGGTCGTTTAGGGGGGATGATTAAAGGCAATGTATCTGGTGGAAAGTTGGGGCATCATAATGACTTTTTGCAAAAAATAACAACAATTCTGCCGCTTGTCAGGCATAAAAAAATCTGCCCGATTGGGCAGATTTTTTATCGGTGGATTATTCAGGCTTTTTGCTTTCGTAACCCGATTTGATACCGTGCATATTCGGTAATTGGTGAGCGATCCCTTTGTGGCAGTCGATACAGGTTTTGCCCTCTTTTTCTGCCATTTGGTGCATTTGCACGGCAACCCGTTTTTGTTGGGTGAAGTCCATATCGGTGAAGTTATGGCAGTTGCGGCACTCTTGAGAGTTGTTCGCTTTCATTCTTGCCCATTCACGTTGTGCCATTTCTAAACGGTGTGCCTCAAATTTCTCTTTGGTGTCCACTTTACCGGTGAGGTGGGCATAGACTTCTTTTGCCGCTTCGATTTTACGCGTCCATTTCGGAATAAATTCGTGTGGCAAGTGGCAGTCCGAGCAGATAGCTTTTACACCGCTGCGGTTGGAGTAGTGAGCAGAGGCTCTGTACTCCGGCACAACGTCATTCATATGGCAACTGGAACAAAATTCTTCCGTGTTAGTGTATTCCAAGCCGGCGTTAAAGCCGCCCCAAAAGACAATACCGCCGATTGCCGAGATTAAAATCAGAAAGCCGATGCCGATTTTACTTGGCGTTTTAAACCAGTTCCAAAATTTCTTAATCAGTTTAAACATTTTGACCTTCCTTATTTGGTTTGAGTTTGACGAATAGTGTCAAATTTATTTTGTACAATCGGATTAACGTTTGCTTGCTGAACGTGGCACTGCAAGCAGAAGTAACGGCGTGGCGATTCATTGTCGAGCATTTGCCCGTCTCTCGTCATAAAGTGGCTTTTCGGTACACGCGGTGCGCCGGTGGTTTTGGAAATTTCAACGCCGTGGCAGCCAAGGCATTGATTGACATTTCTCGTTACTTGTAAACCACGGATACTATGCGGTACAAGGGGCGGTTGGTGAGGGAAAGTCGTGGGAATACTTTCCGCATCTTTGAGCGGGTTGGTAAATTCCGGCGTAACATTTTCTGCGGCATCTTCTAAACTTGAGCCAACGTGAACCGGTGTTTGAGCAACGGCAATACCGGCGATTGCCGTTAAAAAGAGGGCAAGATAATTTTTCATTGTTCACTCCATTCTCTTGAATTTAAGAGAGATTTTTCACACGAATATTGCCTTGAAAGCGTGTTCCGAAGGCAAAAACTTTTTCAGCGCAGACATCAATACAACGTCCGCAGCTAATACAATCTTTTGACAGTACAATCGGGCTGTCGCTTGCCTCGCCGTGCAAGGGCTTGCGTAGCACCTGCGGTTCGGGGCAGACGTGATAGCAATCCATACAACGATCGCAACGTTTGCGATCAATCACGTTTACCCGCAGAATGCTTTTTGAACCGATGAGTGCATAGGTCGCACCAATTGGGCAGAGATGTCCGCACCAGCCGTGTTCGACAACCCATAAATCCAGCAGGAAAACTGCTAAAACCAACCAAAGAGTCGCACCTAACCCGAAGACAAAAGCTCGGCCTAAGGCAGCAACTGGATTAAGCCACTCCCACACCAGTGTGCCGCTTACCGCACTGCCGAGCAAAATAATGGCAAGTAGCACATAGCGGGTATGGCGAGGCAATTTTGCCGAGGTACGAATCCCCAATTTGCGTCTCAGCCAAGCGGCTAAGTCGGTAACCATATTGAGCGGGCAAACCCAGCTGCAAAAGGCTTTACTGGCGATAACGGCATAAAATAAAACGATAATTGCTGCCCCCAGTAATGTTTGCCAACTTGGCAGATAACCTGCGGCAAGACTTTCCAACGTGATAAGCGGATCGCTCATCGGGAGCGTCTCCAATAATGTGCTGCCGCTATAATTGCCTTTTAAAATCCACACATTCCAAAACGGACCGCTTAAAAACATTAAAATAATGCCGAGTTGACTGAAGCGGCGTAGGATTAAAAAGCGGTAAGCCCGCCACCAGCCGAGTGTTTGGCGTGCTTCCAATCCCGCTGTTTTCGGTGAATTGACTGCTGCCATTACTGCCCTCCTTGTTGGAGTTGGCTCGGAATGTGCATATCTAATCCCACTGGATTTAAGGTCGGTTCTGCCACTGTGGTCGGATTTGGCACATAATCGTAACTCGCCCGATTAGGCGTAGCAGTTTTTAGATCCGGTTTGACCTGCATCGGCTGGTAGCTCGGTTCGTGCATTCCTTGTGGCATACGCGCCTCCATTGTTTTAAAACCGTTCGGGTGTTGTTTTTCAATCAACGATTGCCCCGCATTTTGCTTTTCCTGCCAGCCTAAGCGATAGTGTCTGCCGAGCATTCCTTTTGCCAGATCCATCGGTAACACCTTGATCGCCGCTTCTTCCAGTACGCAGGCTTGCTCACACTTACCGCAGCCGGTGCAGGCATCGGAATGCACAGTCGGAATGAGCTTGGCGTGAATTGCGGTGCGATCGTTATGCACCCGCTCAAGGGTGATGGCTTTATCAATCAGCGGGCAGACCCGATAACAGACATCACAGCGTAAGCCTTGCCAGTTGAGGCAAGTTTCGTGATCGAGCAGCACTGCCAATCCCATACGGGCTTGGTTGATATTTTCCAAGCCTGATAACGCACCGGAAGGGCAGGCATTCATACAAGGAATGTCCTCGCACATTTCGCACGGTTTATCCCGTGCCACGAAATAAGGCGTGCCGGCTTCCACTGGTGAAAGTAGCGAGGCAAGGTGCAACATATCGTAGGGGCAAGCCTGCACACACTGCCCGCAACGTGTGCAGGCACGGGTAAAGTCCTCTTCTGCCAAAGCACCTGGCGGGCGTAAGGCAACGCCTTCTCGTGAGAGGCTTTGGCTTTGTTGTAGCCCTAAAATAATACCGGCACCGCATACGCCCGCTGCCGTGCGGGTCGCATTTTTAAGAAATTGACGCCGAGCAGGGTTCAGTTTCATTTCATTCCCTTTTGCAAAAAATTGCGCTGATCAGACCGCTTGCTTTGCCCCTCTCATTCAAGGGGCAAATCATTAGGCTTTTACCACTTTAACCGCACATTTTTTGAAGTCGGTTTCAAAGGAAATCGGATCCGTTGCATCAAGGGTGGTTTTATTCACTAACTGCCCTGCATCAAAGAAGGTGGAATAGACCAAGCCTTCCGGACACTTATTACGCCCACGGGTATCCAAGTGGGAAATCATCTCGCCACGACGCGAAATCACTTTCACTTTATCCCCGTGGCGTAAGCCACGTTTTTGGGCATCGGTCGGGTGCATCCACACGAGGTTATTCGGGAACGATTTGTGCAGTTCCGGTACACGGCGGGTCATTGTGCCGGTGTGCCAATGTTCAAGCACACGCCCGGTACAGAGCCATAAATCATAGTCGGCATCCGGTGCTTCCGCAGGCGGCTCGTAAGGTACACCGAGAATCACCGCTTTGCCGTCCGCATTGCCGTAGAAGCGTACTTCTTCGCCTGCTTTGACGTAAGGGTCAAAACCTTCACGGTAACGCCATAGGGTTTCTTTGTTATCCACCACCGGCCAGCGTAAACCGCGTACTTGGTGATAGGTGTCAAAATCGGCTAAGTCGTGTCCGTGCCCACGTCCGAAGTCGGCGTATTCTTCAAATAAGCCTTTTTGGAGATAGAAACCGAAATGCTCGGCTTCGTCGTTGAGATAGCCCGGAATGTTAGTCGGCACTTGGAATTTATCCACTTGACCGTTGCGGTAAAGTACGTCATACAAGGTTTTACCACGGTATTGCGGCATTTGGGCAAGTAATTCTTCGCTCCATACCTCTTCGACTTTGAAATATTTCGCAAATTCCACAATTTGCCATAGGTCAGAGCGGGACTCGCCCGGTCCTTTTACCTGTTGTCGCCAAAGTTGCGTGCGGCGTTCCGCATTGCCGTAGCCGCCTTCTTTTTCAACCCACATTGAAGTCGGTAAAATCAGATCGGCAGACAGGGCGGAAGCGGTCGGATAAGGGTCGGAAACTACAATAAAGTTTTCCGGATCACGCCAGCCCGGCAAGCGTTCTTGGTTGATATTCGGGCCTGCTTGCATATTGTTGGTGCACATTGTCCACAAGAAGTTAAGCTTGCGATCTTTTAATGCACGGTCTTGAGCAACGGCGTGGTAGCCGATTTCGGTCGGAATCGTACCGGCAGGGATCTTCCAGGATTTCTCCACGATTTCACGGTGTTTCGGATTGGTTACGACCATATCCGCCGGTAAGCGATGGACGAACGTGCCCACTTCACGCGCCGTGCCGCAAGCAGACGGCTGACCGGTCAGCGAGAACGGCCCGCAGCCCGGTTTGGCAATTTTGCCGGTGAGCAGGTGAACGTTGTACATCATATGGTTCACCCATACGCCGCGTGTATGTTGGTTAAAGCCCATTGTCCAATAGGAGACGATGTTTTTCTCCGGATCAGCGTAGAGTTTGGCTAAACTTTCCAACTGATCTTTCGGCACACCGGAAATGCGATGCGCTTCGTCAAGGGTATAAGGAGCAACGATTTTCTTAAACTCTTCAAAATCGCTGTCATACATTTTTCCTGCGGTTTTCGCATTTTTCGCTGCTTGTTGTAACGGATGCTCCGGACGTAAACCGTAACCGATATCCGTTTCACCCCGTTTGAATTTGGTATGTTTATTGACGAAATCCCAATTAACTTTATCGTTTTGGATAATGTAGTTGGCAATGTAGTTTAAAATCGCCAAGTCGGACTGCGGGTGGAAGATGATCGGCATATCCGCCAGTTCAAATGAGCGGTGTTCGTAGGTGGAAAGTACCGCCACTTTCACCTCTTTATTCGAGAGCGTGCGGTCAGAGATGCGAGACCATAAAATCGGGTGCATTTCCGCCATATTCGATCCCCATAACACAAAGGCATCGGCTTTCTCAATGTCGTTATAGCAGCCCATCGGTTCGTCCATTCCAAAGGTACGCATAAACGCCACCGCCGCCGATGCCATACAGTGGCGGGCATTCGGGTCAATGGTGTTGGAACGGAAACCGCCTTTCCACAATTTTACCTTCGCATAGCCTTCGTAAATAGTGGATTGACCGGAGGAAAACATACCGACCGCATTCGGCCCTTTGGCTTTAATAATCGCTTTAACTTTGTCCGCCATAATGGTGAATGCCTGATCCCACGAAATCGGGGTAAATTCGCCGTTTTTGTCAAATTTACCGTCTTTCATTCGCAACATCGGGGCGGTCAAGCGGTCGCTTCCGTACATAATTTTGGAAAGGAAGTAGCCTTTGATACAGTTTAAACCACGGTTTACTTCCGCATCGGGATCGCCTTGGGTAGCAACGACACGCCCGTCTTTTGTCCCGACCAATACACTACACCCGGTGCCGCAAAAGCGGCAAGGTGCTTTATCCCACTTAATACCGGTATCGTCCGCATAGACGTTTTTGACCGGAATCGCAATGCCCGCTGCGGCTGCGGCAGCCACCGCGGCATTGGTTTTCATAAAATCTCGGCGATTGAGTTTCATACTATTCCCCACAAATAATAGGTAATCATAACCGCAGGTTAAAGGTGCGGCTCGTCCTGATAACTGTAAATGAATGACACGGCAATTACCCCGTCAATCTCTTTGATAGCGTCCATTCTTTTGACCAAGTCCGGTTGAAAATCGGCTTCCATCACGACGACCAGTTTGCCTTCCGCACTGTTTTCAGCGTGAATTTCCGTGCCGACTTGTTCGCTCAAAGCGTGTTTAACCGCCGCAATTTTGGTGGGTTTGACTTGCACCACAAGGCTTGCGACATACCAGTTGTCTAATTCATTACTCATTATGTAAAATTTTGATTGCTTGGTTCGGGCAAATCGAAAGGCAAGCACCGCAACCGTTACACGCCTCCAACACTAATTGCGGCGTTGCAATGCCACCCGCCTGACGTTTAAAGCGAATGGCGCGTTGTTCGCAACTGTCTTCACAACTGCGACATTCAATCCGCTGCTGTGTTAAACATTGAGGCTGAATTTCAACCCTGTGCTGCCAAGGTTCTTCATTGGTTGAGCGAAACACCTCTGCTTTACACACATTCACGCAGGCTTTGCAAAAACTGCACTCCCCCCGACCGCTTGTAAAATCTACTTGAGGATAACCATCGCCCCCTTTCACCAAAATGTGCATTTCACATACATCTATACAACGGCTACAAGCGGTGCATTGTGTGAAAAAATCGGCTAATTTTGTCCAAGGTGCCCGAATGGTCTGATAACCTTGCTGCTTAACTTGTTCACTCTTGAGTGCATCTAAAAAATGACCACGCAAAAAGTGGCGGCGTGAGAGCGAAACATCGGTTGAATCTGTCAAAAATAGTTTACAAAAACAGTAGGGTATCAAGGCTACCTATTATAGCATCTCGCAAATGTTGTGAAATTGTCATAAAAGGTTAATTACTGTTAATTTGATAGTAATCAAAAAATATGAAAGAGGAAGAGTAGAAAGTCGTGCTTTGGATAGTATGGGGCGGATTAAAATCGATATTAAATAAGCGGTGGGGATAGACTAATGCCCATAGATTATGGGCAAAATTGTCTGTTACGGATACATCGCATTGCCAATGTTATTGGAAAATGTTCTGACACAGGGTGAGGTTAAAATTTATAGCCCCGATGCAGAGCGACAATACCGGCACTTAAATTGTAATAACTGACACTTTCAAAGCCGGCATTTTCCATCATCGCTTTCAGCTCGTCTTGTTTTGGGTGCATTCGGATAGATTCCGCCAAATAGCGATAACTTTCCGCATCGTTCACTACCACTTCGCCGACTTTTGGCAAGATATTGAAGGAATAGAAATTGTAGAGCTGGCTGATCGGATCGATAATCGGTTTGGAAAATTCCAATACCAGTAACCGCCCGCCCGGCTTTAACACACGGAACATTGAGCGGAGTGCTTTGTCTTTATCGGTAACATTACGCAGACCAAAGCTGATAACTACGCAGTCGAAACTGTTGTCCGCAAAGGGCAGACACTCTGCATTGGCTTGTACATAACTGAGATTGCCGACTACGCCTAAATTACGTAATTTTTCCCGACCGACCTCAAGCATCGAGCTATTGATATCCGCTAAAATCACTTGCCCGTTTTCGCCGACAATGCGGGAAAATTTTGCACTGAAATCCCCCGTGCCACCGGCTAAATCCAACACTTTATGCCCTTTACGCACCCCGCTACAATCAATGGTAAAGCGCTTCCAGACCCGATGAATACCAAACGAGAGCAAGTCGTTCATTAAATCGTATTTACCGGCAACGCTGTGAAATACATTGGCAACTAACTGTTGCTTCTGCTCTTTCGCCACAGTTTTAAAGCCAAAGTGGGTTGTTTCTTGGGAAGCTGTCGATTCAAATTCGTTCATTTTAGTCAGAAATCAGAAAAATTTAGGCATACCTTAACAAAAAAGCGGTTGGATTTCCTTAACAATTTGCAAAATATGCCATTTCGGTTGGCTTTATTGAGAGAAAGACAACGGCATCGCTGATTTTATGTGGAATGATAAGTGCTATTTGGTCTCTTTTCCCACCATTCTTGATGGTTTAAGTACCATTCTACCGTTTTGCGCATACCGGTTTCAAAGGGCGTGAGCGGCTTCCAACCTAATTCATTGTATATTTTGGTGGCGTTGATTGCATAACGAATATCGTGTCCCGGTCGATCAGCAACAAAAGTGATGAGATCCGTATATTGGGTTAAGCCGGCAGGTTTGTTCGGTACGAGTTCTTCTAATATTTCGCAGAGAGTGTGAATAACCTCAAGATTTGTTTTTTCGTTATAGCCGCCGATATTGTAGGTTTCGCCTAGCTTGCCTTTTGTGAGTACCTCATATAGCGCATAAGCGTGATCTTCGACAAACAGCCAATCTCGAATTTGTTGTCCATCGCCGTAAACAGGCAGAGGCTTACCTTTTAGCGCATTTAAAATCATTAAAGGAATCAATTTTTCGGGGAATTGGAACGGCCCGTAATTATTTGAACAATTCGTGATAATGGTCGGTAACCCGTAGGTTCTATGCCAAGCACGGACTAGATGATCACTGGCCGCTTTGGACGCAGAGTAAGGGCTACTCGGTGCATAAGGTGAATTTTCGGTAAATGGGGGTTGCATATGTGTTAAGTCGCCATATACTTCATCGGTTGAGATATGGTGAAAACGAAATGTTGCTTTTTTCTGTTGCGGTAAATTATGCCAATAGGTTCGTGCAACCTCCAATAGGGTATAAGTGCCGATAATATTGGTTTCAATAAAAGCTGCCGACCCGTCTATTGAGCGATCAACGTGGCTTTCCGCCGCTAAGTGCATTACCGCATCGGGTTGGTATTGACTAAAGATACGTTCTAGAGCGGTTCTATCAATGATATCGACTTGTTCAAACCGATAGCGAGGACTATTTGAAATAGTATTTAGAGAGGATAAATTACCTGCATAGGTGAGTTTATCAACATTGATAACGGCGTCTTGAGTATAATTAATAATATACCGAATAACGGCGGAGCCAATAAAGCCTGCTCCGCCTGTGATGAGAATATTGAGCATACGCTATCTGGCGCCAAACCCTGTGAACATTGTTTTTAATGTTTTGAATATAATTAAAATATCCAACCACAAAGAAAAATGTTTGATATAGTAAAAATCGTGTTCCACTTTTACTTGTGTGTCGTCTACATCTGCAGCGTAGCCTTGAACAACTTGCGCCCAGCCTGAAATGCCTGGTTTGACGATATGACGATAGTTATAAAACGGAATTTTTTCTTCAAATTTATCGACAAAGTTTTTTTGCTCTGGACGAGGTCCTATTAAACTCATATCGCCTTTCAGCACGTTAAAGAATTGAGGGAGCTCATCAATACGGGTTTTCCGGATAAATTTACCAATACGGGTTACCCGCATATCATTTGCCGAGGCAAATTGAGCGCCGTTTTTCTCTGAATCGTGGCACATACTTCTAAATTTATAAATATTAAATTCTTTTCCACCTTGACCGACACGTTTTTGAATGAATAGTGCACCACCTTCACTTTCTAATCGAATAGCAACCGCTGTAATTGCCATAACGGGGAGAGTAATCGGGAAAGTCGCTGTAATTAAAATAATATCCATTAGGCGCTTCACTAATGAATATATTGGGGATGGTAACAGTGAACCTAAGTCATTTTCATACATATGACGAATTTTTACACGCCCTGTTAAAGATTCTTCCAATTGCCTTACATTATAAACAGGAATACCGTTTAAAGTGCATTTAGCCAAGAAACTTTGCCATTCCGCAGTTAATTCGGGTGAGTGTAGATCAACGGCAATTGCGTTAATTCGTCTTATACCTAAATTAGGTTCAATTAGCTGAATCCATTCGACGTTTTTAATGGTGTGAATGTTTTTTGCTTTTCCCAACGGGATATAAGCAATTTTAGGAATGATCCAGTTTCTAGAGAGAAAATATCCTATAAAACAGAATAGGCTTGTTAGAAAAAAGCTGATACCTAAAAGTAAGTTTGAGTAATCTAAGCGAAAAATAGTCAATATAGTTAGTGCAATAAAATACCAAACTATTATGCTGGAAATAATAAAACTACTTGATTTATTTCCAGGATATTTCATTAAAATGCGTAGTGTTAAAGCAATAAAGATAAACGTTAGTGAGGTTACAATAATTGTATTAGAACGAGTATCTACTTGCCATTTATCTTCCCACATTATAAATGCGGGGAGTAATGATGATATAAAAACACCTAAACAACTTTGAATCGTGGTACTAAAAAAAATACGCTCGTACCAACGTGAGTTTCTCTTTTGATTATGCATATTAATATCCTAAAATAATTGAGGTTAATTTATGGTTAACATCTTTAATATTAAATTTATGTTTTGCAATTTTTCTGCTAGCATCCCCCATTAATTTGATTTGTTCGGGATTTTGGATGAAATAAGTCATTTTTTCAGCAATTTTTATAGCAGAATATGGAGGAACTATAAAACCGTTTATACCATTTTCAACGGTTTCTCTACAACCTGGAACATCAGTTGTAATAATTGCACGACCGATTGCCATAGCTTCCTGTGTACTACGGGGAACACCTTCTCTGTATGATGGTAAAACAAATACTGAGCACTCACTTATAATTTTAGCTACATTATCTACATATCCATAGTAATTAATGATTTGATTATTGACATAGTCATTTAGACTATCTTTTGATAATGCAAAAGGGTTATTTTCATCAAAATCGCCAAGAATGATGAATTCTACTTCAGGGTAATTTCGCTTTATTTTCTTTGCTGCCTCTAAGTATTCAAAAATACCTTTTTCTTTAAGTAATCTTGCAATGAAAATAAATCTAATGTTATCTTGAGGTGGGATAGAATAGTTAAATTTATCTAAATCTACACCAATTCCACCTAAAATGTGCATTTCTTTAACTTTAATATTAAAAGTATCAACAAGGTCATTTTTATCATCAGGGTTTAGAAAAATTATGCTATTTAAATGTGGTAGTGATATTTTGTATAAGATAACTTGAATTAAACGGATTATCTTGGCTTTAAAGGATTGACCTTCTTTATGGTAAGTGAATGCATTACCTAATCCTTCTATCATCCCAACAATTCGGGGAACTCTAGCTAGCTTGGCTGCGATTGTGCCAAAAATAACAGGCTTGATAAATGTACTAAATACTATATCGGGATTAATACTTTTGATACTATGATAAAGCTTATAAATACCTGTTAAATCTCTAATTGGATTAAGACCTTTTAGATCAAGATAATGGTCTTTAGGTATTGCCCCCCAATTTTTAATTTGCTCTTTTTCTTTATTTGTATAACCAAATGCAAAGCAGTAAACTTCGTGTCCATTTGATACAAACTCTATGATTAACTCCTTTCTAAAATTAATCATCATTGAACCGATATTACCTATTAATATGATCTTCTTTTTCATCGTTTATACCTGATAAAGCTCTAACCATTTCTTTGTAATTGCATCTAGAGAATAATTTTTCTTAATATGTTCTCTTGCATTTTTTCCTAAAATCTCTCTTTGTTCTTGAGATAAAGCCATTGTTTCTAGCATCTTCTCAGCTAGTTTTTGGCTATCATGTATAGATGCTAAAAAACCGTTATTGCCAATTATTTCTTTTGGGCCACCACAATCTGTTGAGACTACAATGTTTTCGGTAGCCATTGCTTCTCCTAGCACAAGTGGAAGCCCCTCATAATAAGAAGACATAACATATGTATCGGCGACATTCATTAATTTGGGAATATCTCTTCTTAGCCCTAGAAATTTAACATTATGAGATAGATTTAATGTTTTTGCTAGATCTTTCAACGATTCTTCTAATTCACCTATGCCTGCGATAAGAAGAAAAACATTTTCTTTTTGGTGTTTTACAATTGAAAAGGCCTTGAGAAGATTTGGGTAATCCTTAGCATCGGTTAATCGTCCGATCGCCAAAAAAATATAGACAGAGTCATCAAATTCTAATTCTTTTTTGACCTCTGCTTTAAATATTTCATTTTTATAGAAGATATTGAGGTTAATTCCATTACTTATTGCAATCATTTGATTTGGATTAACAGCTTTTTTCTTAATAAATTCATCGACAGCATCTTGACTGACATTCGTATTGAGATCCGCTAATCTGTTTGTGATGCGATAGGCTAACATACGTAGCTTACCTCCTTCGTTTTTGCTATGTGCTGTGCAAATTAATTTAGGAAATGTTTGCGTTAATTTCAATAACCTTGCCATGATATTTGCGTGAAACATATGTGAGTGAACAACACTAGGTTGAAATTTTTGGATAAGATTTCTTAATTTTAAATAGGTAATAATAAAGCTAATAGGATTCTTATTCATATTTAAATAGAAAAGTTCGATCTCCTTTCTATTAGGAAGAACACCTGTATCTAATTTAGAAGAGAGAGAGATGATTTGAATTGAATGACCCAAGCTAGATAGGCTATCTGCTAAATCGCATACTTGGCGTTCTGCACCACCCATACCTAAACCAGTAATTAAAAAGAGAATTCGCATTTATTTTTAACCCTAAATGTATTGAATAAGAATAAGCTCATTATGAAAAAACTAAAAAACATAAATGTAGGACCGGATAACTTAACTAGTGCTAGTATAATTAAGAGTTTTTCCCTTGTGGTAAACTGAGATTTTAGTAGTAAAATTAATGTTATTATAAGTAATATAGAACCAATTATGAGCCCAAAGTAAATATGTACCGTAAAAAAATACGTCATATCATATAATGCTTCATAAAAGGCTGGGGCATTATTATCTTTTCCTACAAAACCTAATCCAGATAAGATAAACTCTATGCTAGAAAAGAAATATTCAAAAATATCGTGTTTTACATTATTACTTGTATCATTACCAGCTATAAAGAGTTCGTATCTGTTAATAATATTATCCATCATAAAGGAACTAGCAATTATGATTAAGCATATACCGATTAAAATTGTTGATATTCTCTTAGTATAAACTATGGCTAGATAAGATAAGCTGAGAATAATACCTAAAGTAGAAAAAGTAAGTAGGATGCTGATTAATCCAATAATAGGGATTATTTTACTTTTATTATCAAGAATATAATAAAGAGTTAGAAGACCCATCATAATGCCACAGTGGATAGCGGGTTCACTAGTTAGCCCTGTTGGTCGATAGACTATATTACTGCTGCCAGTATAAGCACTTCTGACCCCTTCTCCTCCAAGTAAAATAGAAAAATCTAGCTCTAAGTTAAGACTATAGAAGGAAATAAATTGGGTAATGACAGCTAATGAGGCTATAACAATAAGTATTTTAATGACATTGAGCATTTCTTTGTGAGTTAAAGTCTGAGAGAAATACCCAGATAGGAAAATCGCACTATTTATCCAAAATAATGTTCTAATTGTATTAGACCAAAAGATACCTCTATATTCTAGGTAGGAAAATTGCAACAAAGAAAGAAGAAGAATAGTTGCCGTTAATAAAAAAGAGATAAAAATAACTTTAAGTGACAGAAAGGGTCTAAATAAGTATGCCATACTTATGCATAAGCCAAAACCAACAAATTGTATGCCATATACAACTATTGGTGCATTAATCTCAATAATAGAGAAGAATAATGATAAAAATGCAATAGTATGAGCAAGATAATTAGATTTTTTATATATCATAATATTAAATTCCATTGTTCAATAATGGAATAGGTATTAAATTTTTGTGCTATATTTTTTTTACTTTCATTACTCATTTTTAAATAATCAGAATTATTGAGGCTCATTAAAGTAATTAATTGATCAGCTAAGCTATTAATATTCTCCGGCTCACATAAATATCCACTTTGATTATGTTTAATAATTTCACTCGGTCCTATCTCACAATCAAAAGAGATACAAGGTAATCCGAAACATTGTGCTTCTAGTATTACCATTCCTAGACCTTCAAACCTTGAACTCATACAGAAAATAGATGCTTTCTGATAGTACGATGATACCTGATTTGAAAATGGATAGATAACAACAGATTGACCAAGATTAAGCTCTTGGATGAGGGAGTTTAATAATGGTTTATCCTCTCCTTCTCCGAGAATCTGAAGTGTCCAGTCTCGAGCTATCTCATTTTGTTTGACGATTGCCCAAGCTTGTAAAAGTAGATCAAATCCTTTTTGATAGGTTAATCGCCCTATAGCTAAAACTACCTTATTATCAAGAGAAGGTGTGTGATCACTTATAGGATAAGGAGAAGGATTTGGTATAGCAATAATTTCCGCTTTCCCAAATGTATTTTTTTGCCAGATTTGTTTGTCTTTCTCCGTTAGGGTAACAATATTGTCTGATAGTAAACGAGATAGATGGCGGGAAAACCGTCTAGCTTTTTTACCTAAATCAACATTATAATTGAAATGTTCCCAAGTGATATGTTTGACCTGTAAACCAATGATTGATGGTAAAGAGAACAAAGATAGCATAGATTCAACTACGATAAGTGTTTCGATGCCGTGATGTTTAATAAAAGTTCTTAGTTTTCTAATTGTAGAGATATAGTGTTTAGCGCCTGAAATTTTTCCTGAATATAATTGATAATTTTGTATATTTGAGTGTAATTCAAAAAATGGTTCTAACCCTTCGTATAAGTTAAGCATAATGACATCATAACCTTGCTCCACTAGACCATTAGCAATAGATGTAGATACACGTTCTGTTCCGCCAGAGTTATTCAGGTTACCACCAAAAAAACAGACTTTTTTCATATTTTACCTTTGGTCATATTGATTGATTTATCTTTATATAAAATAAGTAATGAAAATAAAATTGAAATAGTATATCCAGTAGCATAACCAATAACACCACCTATAGCTGAGTATTTAGGTATAAAATACATATAAACTATTATAGATGATAACAGTACTATTCCCCACTTGATTATGAGTAGTTTACCATTGCCTATTTTTAAGAAGTAAATATTCATACCTTCATTGATAAAATATAATATCATAGCTACTAGAAGATATTTAAAAATTAATATTGCTTCCTCAAACCTAACTCCATATATAGTAAGTATTATAAATTTAGAGAAGAACATCATTGATAATGATAACGCAGTCCCTATTAATCCCATTCCTAAAGAAATATAGAGTATCTTTAATTTTATATTTTGGGCCTCTGATTTATATATAATACTAGGAGCAATAGACATTGCTAAAATAGGCGCTATTAGAGATATAGCGCCTATTAATTGATAAGCGGCACTATATAAGCCAACACTCTTTAAGTTAGAATATTGTTTTAACATGATTATGTCCATTCTAATAAAAGCATACATTAAAAGTAGTGATAAAAAAAAGGGAAAGCCTTTTTTTAGAAAGAAAATTACTTTCCTTTTACTATACTTAATAAGCATATAGTTGGTATGTTTTTTATAAATAAAATATAATCCAATAGCAATAATATATGCTTCAATAACCCAAGCTAAAGCGTAATATTTAATTTCAGTGATATTACAGAAATATAATGTTGCAATAATAATGAATTTTAAAAGGCTACTTAATATAACCAATAGACTTCTCAACTTAATATTTGTATTTGCTTGTAGCCAAGCTGTAATAACTGCGAAAGATTCCCCTACGAGCATTGTTAATCCGAGAATAGCAATTAGATAAAATATCTCTAAATTATTGTCGAAAACATATACATATATAAGAGTGAGTAGGTAAGCTATAGTAGAAAAAAATATCCTTAATATAAATACATTACCTAAGATATATTCTATTTTTCTTCCTTTAGCATTTGTTAGCATAGGGACAATGACTTCAGCTCCACAGATAAAGGAGATAGAGGAAAATATGACAATTAGACTGAGAGAATATTGAATAATTCCGAAATTCTCTACTCCTAATCCTCTTGCTAGAAATGCATTAGTAAATAGCGCTAGCCATATCCTAGAACTATTTTCTAAGAGAAGCCATAGAATATTAATTATAATTTTTTTCATATATCATTTTATATATGGTTTTCTTTTATTCTGATAAATGTATTTAATAGAAAAAATGAAGCAGGCTAATATAAATCCTATTGCTGTACCAAGTCCAAAAATAATTACTTTTTTAGGTTTATCTTTTATCACTGGATAATTGGGGGAAGCTTGATAACTAAAGGTATTTGCCTTAGCACCTTTTAATTTAACAAGTAGTGGTTCTAACTCTTGTAACTGTGCGGTTACTTCATAGTATCTAGGCGGATAAACAATTGCTTCCTGCTTTAATACATCAATTTGTGCTTTTAAGTATTTTTCGCCTAGCATAAATAAGTAAGAACTATCACTCAGTTTTGAATCTGATAGTGGCAGTTTTATTTCCGACATTGCAAGTACTTGGAGAGCGGTATCATTTGTTGAGCGAAATGGTTCTGCATAATCTTTAATACCTGCTTGCTGGGCAATTTTTAATGCATTATGCAGATTTTCTAGCTGCACCTTTTTTTCGATTGCTAAATTGCGTTCAAATTTGTTTTTTTCATAATTTAGATCAGAAATTATTTCATTGAAGTCAATTAAAAAGTTTTCCAATTCCAATTGATAGGCTGATTGTCCTGTAAATGTGATAAATTGCTGGAGTGTATCTTGTGCTTCAGCCGGCGTTTCAGCATAAAAACTGATTTTACGTCCTAACAAATTAGGTTCTTTTTTAGGATCAGGTTTGATAACATTTGTATTTTTTGTGATCAATTCGGAAAGGATAATACGTTTATGCTGATCCTCTTTACCCTCTGAGAGTCTGCGGTAAACATTGGATTGCTCAAAAAATGCTTTGCGTTTATCTAAAGATTCGGAAACGAGATTGAATCGATTAAATAGTGCTTTTTCCAACTCATTAGCATCAAAATTTTGCCCTAAAATACGTGCATACTCTTTGCGAATATGGAAATAACTCCCTATATCGGATACTTTTGGAGCAATTACTTCCGCTTGAGATGTCCATTGCTCTTTAGCAGTAAAGGCGTATATTCCAGCAATTGTTGTAAAAACAAAAGTAGAAATAAGAAGCCAAACTTTTTTATCCCAAAGTACTTTTAGAAGCTCAAGTAAATCAACTTCATCATTTGATGATGTGGTCTGTGGTTGGGCGGGCATAGTGTAATCCTAAAGATTTTGTTTTATTACTAAAATTTTCGTATTCTACAATAGTAATTGGATAAATTGAAGAAAATTATCAAGAATGCGCCGCTTGCTTCCCCCTAATCCCGCCAAAAAGTCGGGCTAAGGATAACCAAGAGAGTAAACACTTCTAAGCGGCCGCACACCATAGCAAATGCCAGTACCCATTTGGCACTATCGGGCACAGAGGCAAAGTTATCACTGACAGTTCCTAATCCAATCCCGACATTATTCAAACTGGCGATGATAGCACTGAATGCATCTAGAGGTTGCATTCCGCAGGCAATCGTGATTAACCAGCAGACGACAAATACAAAGAAATAGGCGGCAAAAAACGCCCAGATACCTTCTACGATACGTTCCGATAAAATATGTTTACCGAGTTTGATCGGTTGAATCACATTCGGGTGGATAAAACGATGAATTTCCCGTCTGCCTTGTAAGATCAGCAATAAGACACGAAACATTTTTAAACCGCCGCTGGTTGAGCCTGCACAGCCGCCGATAAACGAAGCTAACAGGATCAGAATCGGTAAAAGGGAAGGCCAGAGGCTCACATTACTGGTCGAAAAACCGGTTGTTGTGGTAATGGAAATGAGTTGTAAAGCCGCTGCTGAAACCGAGATATTTCCGCTCTCAAAGTAATTATAAAGCCAAAATACCCCCATACAGATAAGAAAAAGGCATAACTGAAGTAATAGAAAGAAACGAAATTCGTAGTCCTGCCAATAGGATTTGAAGATTTTGTATTTAGGTTGCCCTCGGTAACGACCGCTAAATTGTTCAAATACCGAGAAATGTAAAGCAAAATTACAGGATGCAATCAGTAAAAAGAATACGGTGATGTAATTAATGGCATCACTATCAAAATAACCGATATTGGCACTGTGAGTGGAAAAACCACCGAGTGCAATGACAGCGAAACTATGCGTAAGAGCATCAAAACCACTCATTCCGGCAATCCAAAATGCTAAGGAACACAAAATAGTGAGTGATAAATAGATCAGCCATAGAATTTTGGCGGTTTCCGCAATGCGGGGACGCATTTTTTGTTCTTTAAACGGTCCTGACATTTCTGCACGGTAAAGCTGCATACCGTTAATGCCAAGAAAGGGAATAATGGCAATAGCCAATACGATAACCCCCATTCCGCCTAACCATTGTAAAAATTGGCGGTAAAATAGGAGCGATTTAGGCAGTGAATCCAAATCGTTAATCACACTTGCGCCGGTGGTGGTCAGACCTGAAAAAGACTCAAAAATAGATGCCGAAAAGTTGAGATCGGGGTTGTCTAATAAAATAAACGGCACTGCACCAAGCAAGCCGAGTACGACCCAAAATAGCACAACAATCAGAAAGCCTTCTCTGGCACGCAACGGTTGGCGGGAATGCCGACAGAACCACCATAGCCCCGTCCCGACACTAAAGTTGAGCAAAAACGCCTCGACAAACGCCCGCCCGCCGCCATCACCGTATAGCAATGCCACAAATGCCGGCAGGAGCATCGCAAACGAGAAACTCATCACTAAAATACCCACAATGCGGATAATGGAAAAAAATTGCACGTTTTCTCCTCAGTTCTAATTATAGCGGGATAATGGTACTCACCTTTTTAGCGTAGTCAAATAAGATTTGCTATAATCATTTGCTGATTTTTGTTAAACAAGCGGTCAAATTGAATGGAAAATTTACAAAGTGAAGCCTTGAGTTGGAAGCCGTCCGCCTCGATCCAAAATTTGATTAAACGAGCTAAGATTATCGCTGATATCCGCCAGTTTTTTACCGATCGTGGCGTATTGGAAGTGGAAACGCCGGCAATGAGTGAATTTTCGGTAACGGATGTGCATCTTTCCACCTTTCACACCCAATTTTTATCGCCGTTTGCCAGCCAAGCGAAAACACTACATTTGATCACCAGTCCCGAATACCATATGAAACGTTTGTTAGCGAGCGGCAGCGGGCCGATTTTTCAATTATGTCGGGTGTTTCGTAACGAGGAAGCGGGCAGCCGCCATAACCCAGAGTTTACAATGCTGGAGTGGTATCGCCCGTTTTTCGATATGTATCGGTTGATTAACGAAGTGGACGATCTTCTTCAGCAGATTTTGGATTGCGAACCGGCGGAATCGTACAGTTATCAGTTTGTTTTCCAAACCTACGTCGGTTTAGATCCCCTCTCGGCGACTAAAGCACAATTGCTCGCCAAAGCCCGTGAGCACGGGTTGCAATGTGAGGAAAATGAGCAACGGGACACGCTATTGCAATTTTTATTCAGCGAAGTGGTCGAAGCCAATATTGGTCGGGAACGTCCGACCGCAGTGTATCATTTTCCCGCCAGCCAAGCGGCGCTGGCACAAATCAGCAGTGA
This sequence comes from Muribacter muris, assembly GCF_004569585.1. Taxonomy (NCBI): domain Bacteria; kingdom Pseudomonadati; phylum Pseudomonadota; class Gammaproteobacteria; order Pasteurellales; family Pasteurellaceae; genus Muribacter; species Muribacter muris. The sequence continues at coordinate 20,432 of NZ_SPPA01000008.1, forward strand.
AGATCATCGGGTCGCCGAACGGTTTGAGTTTTACTACAAAGGTTTGGAGCTTGCCAACGGTTTTCACGAATTGAGCGATGCCAAAGAGCAAATACGCCGTTTTGAATTAGATAATCAACAACGCAGCGAAATGGGGCTGTCGCAACAAGCATTGGATCACCGTTTTTTAGCCGCATTGCAGGCGGGGATTCCCAACTGCTCCGGCGTTGCGTTAGGGGTGGATCGCCTATTGATGATTGCAATGAACGCTGAGCGTATTGATGAAGTAATGGCGTTCGGTGTTGAACGCGCTTAATAATAAAGGAGAAACTTTGAACGATTTACTGATTGTGGATTCCCACTGCCACCTTGACTCGCTGGATTATGCAGCCCGCCACAAAAACGTGGACGAAGTCATTGCGAATGCTAAAGCGCGTGGCGTACATCATTTTATTTCCATTTGTACGACAGTCGGACGATTCGAGGCGATGAAACAGCTCACCGCTCACCGAAATGATGTCTCGTTGTCGTGCGGCGTTCATCCCCTTAATGTTGAAGATGAGCCTTTTGATTACGATAAACTCTATGCGTTGGCACAAGATCCAAAGGTCGTGGCAATCGGCGAAACTGGGCTGGATTATCACTACACCCCCGAAACAAAAGCATTGCAGCAATCGTTATTTGAACAACAGATTGATATTGCGAATAAATTGCACAAGCCCTTGATTATCCACACACGCTCTGCCCGTGAAGATACAATGCAAATATTGGAAAAAAATCGTGCCGAACAGTGTGGCGGTGTGTTACATTGTTTCACGGAAGATTGGGCAATGGCGAAACGGGCGTTGGATTTAGGCTTTTATATCTCGATTTCCGGCATTATCACGTTCCGCAACGCAGAAGAATTGCGGGAAGTGGTGCGGCAAGTACCGATAGAGCGGCTATTGGTTGAGACGGATTCCCCTTACCTTGCACCGATTCCCTATCGTGGCAAGCCAAATCAACCGGCGTATGTGCGGGAAGTGTGCGATTATGTCGCAACCTTGAAGGGCTTATCCAGCCGAGAATTTGCCCGTATCACGACTCAAAATGTGCAAAATTTATTTAAAATCCAACCGCTTGCAAGCTAAGGAGACCCAATGAAAACGATGATTAAATATTTCCTGATTCTCGTGATGTTATCCCTACATATTGTCTTGGTCGGAGCGGTGAACTACGCTTTTCCAAGCTACGAGGCAACCGTTGTAACCGGAATGGAAGTCCGCCGAATGGACAAAGACGGCTTAATCAGCAAATCCAACCCGCCCGACGGGCAAGTGCGAGATGTCTATTTCTTGTTTACCGAAAGCCCTGAAGAGAAAAAAGTAATGGTGTACCGCAACGAAGATACCGGTTGGGGCTTACCGTTCTACTTCAAATTCAACTCGGCGGATATTCAAGCCAAAGCACAAGCCTATGCGAACGAAAAACAGTTGGTCGAAATCCGCTACTACGGCTGGCGGATTAACTGGTTGAATGAATTTAGAAATATCGTCTCAATTAAACCGCTTGAGGCGGGCGAAACCCTATCAAAACCGTGGGTCAGCTACATTCTTTACGCATTTTTTGCACTCACTTTCTTCCTCTCCGTCCAACTGGTACGGGGCTGGTTTGATAGTTCAAAATAGCAGACAATGGGCGATATATCGCCCATTCTTTTTGCATTAAGAGTATGAATAGCCTTTCTCCACATTACTATTTCATCGCTGATCTGCACTTAAACGATCATCAGCCCCAAATCACCGCCCATTTTTTGCAATTTTTGCGGGATAACGCACCGCTTGCCGAGGCGGTTTATATTTTGGGCGACCTGTTTGATTTTTGGGTGGGCGATGATGAGCAGTCCGAGCTGATTGCCCAAGTCAAACAGGAACTTAAACGGCTCACCACAAGCGGTGTGAAGTGCTATTTTATTTGCGGTAATCGGGATTTTTTAATCGGCAACCGCTTTGCCGAGGAAACGGGCATAACCTTATTACCCGATTACTATCCGATTGATTTATTTAGCAAAAAAACGCTACTCTGCCACGGCGACACCCTCTGTATTGACGATGTGAAATACCAACGCTTTCGCCGCAAAGTCCATCAAAAATGGCGGCAACGGCTGTTTTTGTGTTTACCGTTGAAGTGGCGGGTCAGCATTGCCGAGAAAATTCGTGCGAAAAGCCGCGCAGATAAACGGCAGAAATCGGCAGAGATAATGGACGTTAATCCCGCATTTACCGCCCAAACGGTAGCGAAATACCAAGCCGAGTGGCTGATTCACGGGCATACGCACAGACAAGCGGTGCATTATGACAGAAAATCTGCCGACAGCCTGTTTACCCGCATTGTATTAGGGGATTGGGGAGAACAGAAAATCTCCATCTTATCGGTAACGGCAGACGGCTTTCGGTTTATTGAAAATCTTGAAAAATCAAAATGATAGATGTAATTATCCCCTGCTATAACGCAGAAGATACCTTGCAACGTGCCGTGCAAAGTGCGTTGAATCAAGCCCAACTCGGCACGCTTTGGTTGATTGATGACTACTCAACGGACGGCACTTTTCAGCTTGCGAAGCAGTTTGAAGCACAATTACCGCACAAAATTCGGGTAGAGAGATTGGCGCAAAACGGCGGAGCGGCGAAAGCGAGGAACTGGGGTGCTTTGCAAAGTGAGGCGGCGCTTATCGCTTTTTTAGATGCGGACGATGCCTACGAAAATCAGGCATTGCAGGTGGCGGAGGCGGTATTTTTGCACCGCCCCGAAGTAGCGCTTGTACGTTTGGAATTAAAGCCGATTGATCTTGCGCCACGTTATGCCGAACACCCGAATTTTGATTATGCGTGGCAACATATGCGAATGACGGGGGCGGGCAACACGGTGTTTCGGCGATCGTTTTTTCTCGCGTGTGGCGGCTTTCCGCAACATTCATTGTTTCGGACATTTGGCGGCGAAGACGGCGCATTGGGCATTGCCACCACCCAAATAACTACCGTTGCCACAACGTTTGGTGAGGCGGGGGTGTTGAATTTTTGTCGGGAGGGTATGCACGCCGAGCATCTGTTAGATGCGATATTATTTGAGCGTGTCCGCCCCGATATTACACCGGAAGATATCGCCCAAGCCAATCAAGTTACCGCAAATATTTGTCAAAGTATTCAACAGCTTAGGGATTGCCTTAATTCCGGTGAGATCGGTATCAAGCCATTGGTAATGGAATGGACGAAAGCCGATTAATTGATGAGAAAAAGAAAAGGGCGTGCGGTACGCCCTTTTTTATTGGTGGATTTAGTCGAGCAGTTTGGCGGCATCTTTATCCAAATACCATTCGGTAATCCCGTTTTTCGCCTTAATTTTTGCCGCAGGGTAGGGCAAGTTTTCGGCAGAGGTTGTTTGAATTTCCCTTAAAATTTCGGCTTTACTTGAACCGGTTACCAAGTAGGTGATACGTTTTGCCTGCTCAAGCAGTTTCGCCGTTTTAGAAATCCGAAGCTGACCGCTTTCAGGGTGTTTGGCAATGACAGCTAAATTCGGATCGGCAAAATCCGTTTGATGAGGGAAAAGCGAGGCGGTATGTCCGTCTGTCCCCATACCGAGAATAATCCAATCGAACTGCTGATTCGGCACGTAAGCGGTCAGTTCCTGCGAAAATCTTGCAAGCTCTTGTTCTACATCATCTTCCCCACGGATACGGTGGATATTTTCCGCTGGGATTTGAATATGATCGAACAGCAATTTCTGCACTTCACCATAATTACTCTCTGGATCCTGTGGCGGCACCATACGGTCGTCCCCCCACCAAAAATGGAGATTTGCCCAGTGAATACCCGTGTTATACGGCGCTTGCGCCAAGGTTTTAAACAATAATTTTGGTGTACTACCGCCCGATAGCGAAATATGTACCGCCCGATTTTGACGGCTATACAGTTGCAACTCTTGTGCAATTTTTTCTACCGCATTTTGTGCAGTGGGGAAGGTTAGGGTGTTCATTGTATAATCCTTGTAGTAAAAGAGAATTAGTCTAGCAGGATTAGGTTAGACTTGTTAGTCTCTTAAAGGTTTAGTTTTTCTTTTAAATATATAGCAGATTTTAGAGGAAAGTTCTGTGTTAAAATATATAAAGCACCTATACTAAAGGAACAAGATAAAAATAGAGATATAAGATATTTTTGTAAAGTGATATTTTCAGATAAGCTAATTAAAATGAGAATGTATAAAACTAATAAAAATAAAACTATAGAAAAAGCATAGTTAAAATACTTACCAAAAATATCTAATTTAGATATTTCTATTTTTAAACCTTCATCTGTTAATTTAAAGAATCTAGATGCTCTTTTGAAATGAAACAGTTCTATATCATTTTCTTTGTGTTTCACCAAAATAATTTCTCTTAATTTTTTGTTTGCAGAAATAGTTGTGCAAACTCTAAATACATATTCATCAATAACTTCTTGGGTTAATTCTTTTAAATAAATATTAGAGAGATTTTCTTTTATATTTAATAAGTTGTTAATTTTTGTATATTCTCTATTTGCATAATGTCGATGTATATATTCAAACTTTTGAAAAAATTGAATTATTATAAATATAATAATAGCAATAATAAACCCTATTGAAATTTCATTATTTGTTATAAAGTTTATTATTTCATTTTCTAATAAATCTCTAAATTTTCCTGTATCTAACATTTTTCTTCCTTATTAATACAATAAAAATGGATAATAGCTGAATGTCTATTATCCATTTTTTATTTCGTTTATCTGCGATCTACTTCACACTATTTTAACGCCACCCTAGCATTTCTAAACAATCGCATCCAAGCGCCGTCTTCGCTCCAGTTTTCCGGGTGCCAAGAATTGCTGACAGTGCGGAACACACGCTCTGGGTGTGGCATCATAATGGCGACTCGTCCGTCTGCGTTGCCGATAGCGGTAATACCCTGTACTGAGCCGTTCGGGTTGGCCGGGTAAACTTCGGTCGGTTGCAGGTTGTTGTCAATGTATTGTGCAATCACCAAGTTCTGTTTTTGCAAGTTCGCAAGCTGATCTGACCGCTTGAACTCTACTCGTCCTTCGCCGTGGCTGACAGCAATAGGCATATGTGAGCCTGCCATTCCGGCGAACCAGTGTGAGTGGGTGTCGTTGATTTTCACCAAGCCGACCCGCGCTTCAAAGCGTTCCGATTTATTACGCACAAAGCGAGGCCAATTTTCTGTGCCCGGAATAATTTCTGCGAGGTTTGAGACCATTTGACAGCCATTACACACACCGAGGGCAAGGGTATTCGGGTTAGCGAAGAATTGGCTGAACTGATCACGCAACATTGGGTTAAACAAAATGGATTTTGCCCAGCCGCCGCCTGCGCCGAGTACATCGCCGTAGGAGAAGCCGCCACAAGCGACTAACGCATTGAAATCTTTCAGATTGCGTCTGCCTGCGATGAGGTCGCTCATATGCACGTCAATCGCATTAAAGCTGGCACGGTCAAACGCTGCCGCCATTTCATAATGGCTGTTTACGCCCTGTTCACGCAAGATAGCAATCGTCGGTTTGACCCCTTTGTTGATAAACGGGGCGCAAATATCTTCGTTAATATCGTAGGTTAAATGGGCAGATAACCCTTTGTTATGCGGATCTTTTTTCGTTTCAAACTCTTGATCGGCACATTCCGGATTATCACGCAAACGCTGCATTTGGTGGGTCAATTCCGCCCAAATTCCACGCAATTCGGAGCGTTTTTCGCTAAGTAATTTGCGCGTGCCGCGGGCAATTTCAAAGCGATCTTCTACCACCACTGCGCCCAGTTCTTTAGTATGGGCAATCAGATTATGTGCTTGTAGCACATCACGCACGGCGGTTAATTCACTGTCGGCCACTTGAATCACTGCGCCCAATTCTTCGTTGAACAGTACGCCCAAGTCGTCATCGCCTAAGGCGCTGATGTCCACTTCCACCCCGCAGTGTCCTGCAAATGCCATTTCGGCGAGAGTAGTGATTAAACCGCCGTCCGAACGGTCGTGATAGGCAAGTAATTTCTGTTGTGAAACAAGGGCTTGCATTGCGTTGAAGAAGTTTTTCAACGTATCGGCATTGACTACGTCTGCCGGTTTGTCGCCCAGTTGTTTATACACTTGCGCCAAGGCGGTTGCGCCCAAACGGTTTTTGCCTTCGCCGAGGTCGATTAACAATAGGCGGGTTGCGCCTTTATCGGTGCGTAATTGTGGGGTAACGGTTTTGCGAACGTCTTCCACACGGGCAAAGGCACTGATCACGAGCGAGAGTGGGGCGGTAACGGTTTTTTGTTCGCCGTTTTCCGTCCAAGTGGTTTTCATTGACATTGAGTCTTTACCCACCGGAATGGTGATGCCGAGGGTTGGGCAAAGCTCTTCGCCGACGGCTTTCACTGCTTCGTAAAGCCCCGCATCTTCGCCGGCGTGTCCTGCTGCCGACATCCAGTTTGCCGAGAGTTTAATCCGTTTAATGTCGCCAATGTCGGTTGCGGCAATATTGGTGATTGCCTCGGCAACCGCTAAACGCGCAGATGCACCGAAGTCTAACAAAGCAACCGGCGCCCGTTCGCCCATTGACATTGCTTCGCCGTGGTAGCTGTCGAGGCTGGCAGTCGTTACCCCGCAGTCTGCGACCGGAATTTGCCACGGGCCGACCATTTGATCCCGTGCAACCATTCCTGTTACCGAGCGGTCGCCAATGGTGATTAAGAAGGTTTTTTCCGCTACAACCGGTAAGTGTAATACACGGTGGAACGCCTCTTTTAAGGTGATCTCTTCCGTTGCAAGCGGTGGGTTTTGCACGGTTTTTGACGAAACTTCACGGTGCATTTTCGGGGTTTTGCCGAGCAATACGTTCATCGGCAAATCGATCGGATTATTGTCAAAGTGGTTATCGTGCAGGGTGAGATGTTTTTCTTCGGTCGCTTCGCCGATCACGGCAAAGCAGGCACGCTCACGCTCACAGATTTCGGTGAATAGAGGTAATTTTTCCGGTGAAACGGCTAACACATAGCGTTCTTGAGATTCGTTACACCAAATTTCGAGCGGCGACATTCCTTTTTCATCGCAGAGAATATCACGCAGCTCAAATTTACCGCCCCGTTCACCGTCGTGAACCAATTCCGGCATTGCGTTGGACAAACCGCCCGCCCCGACATCGTGGATAAATAGAATCGGGTTATCTTCGCCCATTTGCCAGCAGCGGTCGATCACCTCTTGGCAGCGGCGTTCCATTTCCGGATTTTCACGTTGAACGGAAGCAAAATCCAAATCTTCTTTCGATTTGCCCGATGCCATTGAAGAGGCTGCTCCGCCACCTAAGCCGATGTTCATTGCCGGCCCGCCGAGGACGATCAATTTTGCCCCAACCGGAATTTCGCCTTTTTGAACGTGTTCGGCACGGATATTGCCGATCCCGCCCGCCAGCATAATCGGTTTGTGGTAGCCACGCACTTCCTCGCCGCCAAAGCTGTTTACTTTTTCTTCATAGGTACGGAAATAGCCGAGCAAGGCAGGGCGACCAAATTCATTGTTGAATGCGGCTCCGCCGAGCGGGCCTTCGATCATAATATCCAACGCAGAGGCGATACGGTTCGGCTTGCTCATTGGGTTTTCCCACGGTTGTTCAAAGTTCGGCACAAGTAGGTTGGACACGGAAAAACCGGTTAAGCCGGCTTTCGGTTTTGCGCCTCGTCCCGTTGCACCTTCATCACGGATTTCGCCGCCCGAACCGGTTGCCGCCCCCGGAAATGGTGAGATAGCAGTCGGGTGATTGTGGGTTTCCACTTTCATTAAAATATGCGCATCTTCATTATGATAGCGGTATTGCCCGTCTTGGTCGGGGAAGAAACGCCCGACCGTTGAGCCTTCCATCACAGCCGCATTGTCTTTGTAGGCGGAAAGTACATAATCAGGGTTTTTCTCGAAGGTATTTTTAATCATTTTGAACAGGGATTTATCCTGTTTTTTGCCGTCAATCGTCCAATCTGCATTGAAAATTTTGTGGCGGCAATGCTCCGAGTTGGCTTGTGCGAACATATACAGCTCAATATCGTGCGGGTTACGGCCCAGTGCGGTAAAGTTTTCCACCAAATAATCAATTTCATCTTCGGCAAGTGCCAAACCTAATTCGACATTCGCCACTTCTAACGCTTTGCGTCCCCCGTTCAAAATATCCACACAGGTGAACGGTTTCGGATCTTGTTGAGCAAAGAGCGCATCGGCTTGTTCAGGGGCATCTAACACGGTTTCTAACATTCGGTCGTGTAGCAAACCTTTTAAGGTGTCGAGTTGCTCGGCAGTCGGTTGGGCGGAAAAATCAAAGTAGTACGCCAAGCCACGCTCAATGCGATCAACGGCGGTTAATCCGCAATTATGGGCGATGTCAGTTGCTTTGGACGACCACGAAGAAATCGTGCCGATACGCGGGGTAACGATGAGGCAAAAGCCGGTCGGTTCGTGCTCTTCAAGGGTTGGCCCGTAGTGTAAAAGTTCTTGAATTTTAACGGTTTCGTCTGCTGCAAGCGGTCGGTTTAACGCCACAAAATGCAAATACTCGGCATAAACGGATTTCACCGGTAATTGCTGTTTTTCGAAAGTATGGGAAAGCTGGGTTAAACGAAATGCGGAAAGGGCAGGTGAGCCGCGAAAAGTTTGTACAGTCATTTGATGATTCCGTAGATGAAAAATAGAAATTTGGCGGTAATTATAACGGATAACGCAAACGTTTGCATTGTGAAATTTAACGATGTCGAGGTGGGGAAGTGAGATGCTTTTTGATTTGGATCAAATTAACTCGGTGCGTGAGGCAGATTTTTTTGATATTTCGAGTGCATAGCGTCAAAATACACACCGTTTGATGATTATTTCAAACGCTAAATTTATTTAATTTTTCATTCAAAAGGTAGCTTATGAGCCTATTACAACAAACTGACCCTGCTCGCCGCCGTTATGGCTTGGCGATTTTTATTGGTGTGATTGCCGGTATTATTTCGGTGTTTGTGAAATGGGGAGCGGAGCACCCGTTTCCGCCACGCAGCCCGTTTGATTTTTTTGCCGCAGCCTGTCAAGACCCTTCGCAAGCGATTGAAGTATGTTCCCGTGCGTTCTTAAACCCACCGCACGTTTTTTTGCGTGATTATATCGGGATTGACCCGACTGAAGCGGCGTTTATGTTTGCCGACCACGCTTTTAACTGGATTGGTGTAACCCATATGATTTTTTCATTGGTTTTTGCTATCTGGTATTGCGTCGTGGCGGAAATTTTCCCGAAAATCAAATTTTGGCAAGGCATCGGCGCAGGAATTATTGCAAACATCTGCGTGCATTATATTACCTTTCCGGCATTAGGTTTAACGCCGCCGGTAGCAGAGTGGCCATTGTATGAGCATATTTCCGAATTGGTCGGGCATATTTTTTGGTTCTGGACGATCGAGGTGATCCGCCGTGATTTGCGTAACCGCATCACCAAGCAGCCAGATCCGGAAGTGTCGCTTGAGCACGCCTCTCGCTAATTTTGGGTGAAGCAAAAAGGATGTGGAGAAATCCCGGCCTTTTGTTTTTGGTATAGGCTGTATGCAAATGTTGCAAAAGGCATCATTCTGACTAGGAACTGTCCAATCATTACTTTTTTTCAAAAAAAAATTTGACTTATTTTGCGAACCTAGTAATATGCACGCCCACAGACACAGTGAGTGGTGAGATGGCCGAGCAGGCTGAAGGCGCTCCCCTGCTAAGGGAGTATGGGGTTAAAAAGCTCCATCGAGGGTTCGAATCCCTCTCTCACCGCCATTTACTTTATCACGCACCCGTAGCTCAGCTGGATAGAGTACTCGGCTACGAACCGAGCGGTCAGAGGTTCGAATCCTCTCGGGTGCGCCATTTTAATGGTGTTCCAACATAATAAAGTCAATACACTGTTTCTCCCAAATCTGCACCCGTAGCTCAGCTGGATAGAGTACTCGGCTACGAACCGAGCGGTCAGAGGTTCGAATCCTCTCGGGTGCGCCATTTCAAATATCAGATCTTATCGTTCAACAGTTTCTCAAATAAGATTTCACCAAGCGAATTTTATGCTGACCTTTGCACATCAAGAACATATCCGAACTTACTATTCCGATACCCGAAATATTCATTTTCAACTGCCGAATTTAACCCAAGATTGCCATACGCAAGTGTGTATTATCGGTGGTGGTTTTTTAGGTCTCTCGACAGCCTTAGAGCTGGCGGAAAAAGGCAAAGAGGTAGTGGTTATCGAAGGGGCAAGGGTCGGTTTTGGGGCATCCGGACGCAGCGGCGGGCAAGCCATTAACGGCTTTGAAGACGGTATTGATGAATATATTGCGCAAATCGGCTTGGAGAATGCCCGCAAGTTGTGGGAAATGTCCCTCGAAGCGCTTGATATTATTGATGAGCGCATCAAAAAATACCAAATTCAGTGCGATTGGCAGCGGGGTTACGCCACCCTTGCGTTAAATCAACGCAGACTAGACGACCTGATTGCGATTGACCAAGCCAGCCGCAATATCTTTGGCTACCAACATATGCAGCTATGGGATAAAACTAAAGTCGAGCAGCACGTTGGCAGCCGTATTTACTGCGGCGGCTTGTTTGACAGCCAATCGGGTCATCTGCACCCGCTCAACTATTGCTTAGGTTTAGCCCAAGCCTGTCTCAAATTAGGGGTAAAAATTTATGAACATACCCCCGCACTCAAATTAGAGCCTTGCGGTAAGTCGGTCAAAATTACAACACCGGAAGGTGTGATTACCGCACAAAATGTGGTGTTAGCCACCAATGCCTACATTGATGCCAAATCAAATAAGCACATTAGCGGTAAGCTGGCGCGCAAAATTTTACCGGTGGAAAGTTTTATTATTGCGACCGAACCTCTAAGCCAAGCCCTTGCCGACTCGGTCATCAACAACGGAATGTCGGTGTGCGATAACAATATTTTCTTGGATTACTACCGCTTGAGTGCTGATAATCGCCTCCTTTTCGGGAGCGACTCCAGCACCAATGTTGATATGGTGGCAAAAATGCGGCGGAATATGCTGGATGTGTTTCCGCAGTTGGAAGATGTCAAAATTGATTACGGTTGGGGTGGTCCGATTGATATGACGATCAACTCTGCGCCGCATTTTGGGCGTACCCAACCCAATATTTATTTTGCACAGGGGTTCTCCGGACACGGCGTAGCGCTGACCGGTTTGGCTGGACGCATTATCGCCGAAGCGATTGAGGGGAATGACGAGCGGTTAGCAGTATTTGAAAATCTGAAAATCCCAAGCCTGTTCGGTGGACGTTTCGTCAAAAAAATGGCACTGAAAATCGGCACGAATTACTATAAGTTTTTGGATAAATACCGTTAAACAATCTATTGTGAAAAAGGTGCAAAAAGCCGATATTATTTAGCAAATGCACAAAAATAGACATTTTAACAGAATGTAGGGACACACTGCGTGTGTCCTTTATAAAAATCAAATTATTTCAATAGGTTAAAATCCGGACACACTCAGAGTGTCCCTACAAGCGAATAAAAAACAACTTTGTGCTACTGCTACATAATATTGCAAAAAGCGGGTGATTTGCCCGCTTTTTTTTACGAAATTGTGTGGCAGTTACACAACACGGAGATTTTATTTCGGTCGTAGCGATATACAGAGTGTGTCTAATATCTCTCATTTCAATGGCTTATAGAGGGCGTTTAGTAAGCCTCCATTTTTATGTTGTGCGTGGGGCGAGCCATCATATTTCTTAAGGCGGTTTAGCTTGCGGTGCGTTGGCGGACAATCTCAAACAGGCAGATACCGGTGGCAACGGACACATTTAAGGACGATACCGAACCTGCCATTGGGATACTGACTAATTGATCGCAATGTTCACGGGTCAGTCGTCGCATTCCTTCGCCCTCTGCGCCCATCACCAATGCAATTGCACCGTTTAATTTCGTTTGATATAAGTTTTCGCTGGCTTCGCCTGCTGTACCGACAATCCAAATCTGGCGAGCCTGCAATTCCCGCATTGTACGGGCGAGGTTGGTTACCCTGATCAAAGGCATTGTTTCGGCTGCACCGCATGCCACTTTGCGAGCGGTGGCGGTCAGTTGGGCGGATTTGTCTTTCGGCACAATCACGGCATCAACCCCTGCCGCATCTGCGGTGCGTAAACACGCCCCTAAATTATGCGGATCAGTTACCTCATCTAAAATAAGCAACAATGGCGCAGATTTGGCGGCTAAAATCGTATCCAGATCATTTTCGTTCAGCTCTTTAGCGGGCATAATGCGGGCGATGATCCCTTGATGTACCTCGTCTTGAGCTTTATTGTCCAAGGTTTGACGGTTCACCTGTTGCACTGTAATGCCGTAGCGTTGTAGCGCCGTGAGTAGCGGGGTAAGGCGTTTATCTTCCCGTCCTTTTAGGACGAAGACCTCGATTAAACGTTCCGGTGCATTGTCTAAGAATGCTTTAACGGCGTGGATACCGTAAATTTGTTCGCTCATTTGTGTTCCTTATTTTATCTGACAAGCGGTCAGTTTAAGGGGAAAATGTGCAGTGATGGCTTGCGACGCGCGTTCTGCCTCCCTGCAATGTATTAACATTCATATTCGTGTTTTTGCAAATTTTCTGTGAAAACGGACCGCTTGCGCATTAGTGTTCCCGTGTTTTAAAGAAGGTAACGTCCGGATAACGCTCTTGGGCAAGGTTGAGATTAACCATTGTCGGCGCAATATAGGTGAGGTTATCGCCGCCGTCTAAGGCTAAATTCTGTTCGTTTTTGCGTTTAAATTCCTCAAATTTTTTCGCATCATTGCACTCAACCCAGCGGGCAGTTGCCACATTTACCGTTTCGTAAATCGCCTCTACGTTGTACTCGGTTTTTAAGCGGGACACGACCACATCAAACTGTAACACCCCAACCGCGCCCACGATTAAATCGTTGTTAATTAACGGGCGGAACACTTGCACTGCCCCTTCTTCAGAAAGTTGTACCAATCCTTTTAGCAGTTGTTTTTGTTTGAGTGGATCTTTTAGCCGAATACGGCGGAACAGCTCCGGCGCAAAGTTGGGAATGCCAGTAAATTTAAGGCTCTCGCCTTGCGTGAAGGTATCGCCGATTTGGATCGTGCCGTGATTGTGTAAGCCGATAATATCGCCGGCGTAGGCTTCTTCGGCGTGGGCACGGTCGCCCGCCATAAAGGTGAGTGCATCGGAAATGACTACCTCTTTGCCGATCCGAACGTGTTTGAGCTTCATTCCCTTTTCATATTTGCCCGAAACGACACGCATAAACGCTACCCGATCTCGATGTTTCGGATCCATATTGGCTTGAATTTTGAACACAAAGCCGCTGAATTTTTCTTCGCTGGCGGCTACGCTACGCACATCGGCTTGGCGGGCTTGCGGGGCTGGCGACCACGCCGTTAAACCGTCTAGGAAATGATCTACCCCGAAATTGCCGAGCGCCGTGCCGAAGAAGACCGGCGTGAGCTCGCCTTTTAAGAAAGCATCCAACTCAAATTCATTGCTTGCCCCTTGCACTAATTCCAGTTCATCACGCAGTTGTTGGGCAAGATCGCTGCCGACCGCATCATCAAGCTCGGCACTGTTTAACCCTTTGACAATGCGGACATCTTGAATTGTATGCCCCTGCCCGCTTTGGTAAAGATAGGTTTCGTCTTTGGCAAGGTGGTAAACGCCTTTGAACAATTTGCCGCAGCCGATCGGCCAAGTGATTGGCGCACAGCGAATTTTCAGAACGCTTTCCACTTCGTCCAATAATTCCATCGGATCACGAATATCACGGTCGAGCTTGTTCATAAAGGTTAAAATCGGGGTATCACGCAGGCGGGTAACTTCCATCAATTTAATCGTGCGCTCTTCAACCCCTTTTGCCGAGTCAATCACCATTAGGCAGCTATCGACGGCGGTGAGGGTGCGGTAGGTATCTTCCGAAAAGTCTTCGTGCCCCGGCGTGTCCAGCAGGTTTACAAGGCAATCGTTATAGGGGAACTGCATCACGGAGGTGGTAATGGAAATTCCCCGTTGTTTTTCCATTTCCATCCAGTCGGATTTGGCGTGAGCGGTTGAGCCTTTGCCTTTGACCGAACCGGCTTTTTGAATGGCATTGCCGTAGAGCAAGACTTTTTCGGTAATGGTGGTTTTACCGGCATCGGGGTGAGAAATAATCGCAAAGGTGCGTCTTTTATTCACTTGTTGTGGGTAATCGTTTAAAGACATTCTATTCTCTTTATCTTTGAAAAATGGCGACTATTTTCCCCGATCTGTGCAAAGATAACAACCAAGATTGGCGAATTATGCTACACTTTGCACACTTTTCACTTCAACTGACCGCTTGCAAAAGGAGAGAAAAATGAATTGGTTTATTTATGCCCTGAAAAACAGTTTTAATTTCAAAGACCGTGCTAGACGTAAAGAGTACGGTTGGTTTTTTTTGATAATCGTCTTAATAAGTGTTACTTTGGCTTTTATACAGTCCTTTAGTGAGAAATTAAATCAGAATACCATAAGCGACACGATCAAAGTAATGACGTATATTTTCGAACTATTAATGCTTGTTCCCAGTATTAGCATTACAACACGTCGTTTGCACGATCTCGGTTATTCCGGGTGGTGGCAAGTTTCGATTATTATCTTGGAGCTTCCGCTCTATGCATTGGATATCATAGAGTCTTTTGATAATTTTGATTTTTCTCTTTATATCAAGAATATATCTAGCAGTAATGCGGTGATAGTAGCAATGTCAGCAATTATTTTCTTATTGGTTTATGTGGGCTTTAATTTATGGTTGCTATTCAAAGACGGGCAACCGCACGCAAATAAATATGGTGAAAGTCCGAAATATCCATCTGATAATTCAAATCCAACGTCAGCGAATAATCTGGGTAATTTAGACGCATAAATGAAAGAAAGGGACTATCGCCCCCTTTTTATATTATTCTACCGTAACCGCTTTGGCTAAGTTTCTCGGTTGATCCACATCAGTGCCTTTAATTAGGGCGATATGGTAAGAGAGTAACTGTAACGGCACAGTGTAGAAAATCGGGGCGGTAACCTCGTCCACTTTCGGGAAGACCACGGTCTTAAAGCCTTCGCTTTCGCTAAAGCCGGCATCGTGATCGGTGAACACATAAAGCTGACCGCCTCTTGCCCGCACTTCTTCAATATTTGATTTTACTTTTTCCAACAGATCATTTTCCGGCGCAACGACAATCACCGGCATATCGCTGTCAATCAGCGCAAGCGGGCCGTGTTTTAATTCACCGGCGGCATAGGCTTCGGCGTGAATATAGGAAATCTCTTTGAGCTTTAATGCCGATTCCATTGCGATTGGGTAAAACTCACCACGTCCGAGGAACAGTGTGTGGTGTTTGTCCGCGAAATCTTCGGACAGTTTTTCGATCGCTTTATCAAATACTAACGCACTTTCAATTTGTGCCGGCAGGCGTTGTAAGGCTTGAACAATATGCTGTTCCTGCGCTTCACTGACCGTGCCTTTTAAGCGACCGAGTGCTACGTTTAACAACAATAAACAGGTTAATTGGGTGGTGAACGCTTTAGTTGATGCTACGCCGATTTCGACGCCCGCTTTTGTCATAAAAGCGAAATCCGATTCGCGTACAAGGGACGAGCTTGCCACGTTACAAATAGTCATTGCCGACATATAGCCCGACTCTTTCGCTAAACGTAATGCCGCCAAGGTATCTGCCGTTTCGCCGGATTGAGAAAGTGTGATCAATAAGCTGTTCGGGCGGGTAACAAATTTGCGATAACGGAACTCGGAGGCGATTTCCACATCGCAGCTTACCCCTGCAATCGACTCAAACCAATAACGTGCAACCATACCCGCATTATAAGACGTACCGCACGCCACAATTTGAATATGCTCAACGCGTTTTAGGATAGCCTCTGCGTCTTTGCCGATAGCGTCAATCACCACTTTGTCATTATGAATACGACCTTCAAGGGTATTGCGGATCGCCACCGGCTGCTCAAAAATCTCTTTTTGCATATAGTGGCGGTATGGGCCTTTATCTGCCGCATCGGCTTCAAAGTTACCCTCGTGGATAGCTCGTTCGACTTTAATGCCGTTTTGATCGTAAATCTCGACACTGCGGCGGCTGATTTCAGCCACATCGCCTTCTTCAAGGTAGATGAAACGGCGGGTAACGCTAAGCAGTGCCAGCGGGTCGGAGGCGAGGAAGTTTTCGCCCATTCCCAAGCCGATCACTAACGGGCTGCCGGAGCGAGCCACCACCAAATGTTCTGGCTCGTTTTGGTTCATTACCACCGTACCGTAAGCGCCACGCAGTTGAACAACGGTTTTTTGTACTGCTTCTAACAGAGTACCGGTAGAACGGAGTTCCCATTCGACTAAATGCGCAATCACTTCCGTATCCGTTTGGGATTGGAAAACGTAGCCCCGTTGTTGCAGGGTTTCACGCAATTCCTCATAGTTTTCGATGATACCGTTGTGTACCACCGCAATGTTGCTGGAACGGTGCGGGTGAGCATTGGTTTCGGACGGCTCGCCGTGGGTCGCCCAGCGGGTGTGAGCAATACCCGTCCCGCCTAAAATCGGCGATTGTGCTAGGGCATCATCTAAGGCTTTCACCTTGCCGACCCGGCGGACGATTTGCAGTTCGTGATCGGCATTTAGCACCGCCACCCCTGCGGAGTCGTAACCCCGATATTCTAAACGGTGTAAACCGTCCACTAAAATTTCTGCGACATCACGTTGCGCGACTGCGCCGACAATTCCACACATAATTGCTTTTCCTTTATAAAATTAAAATAGATTAACAAGCGGGCGGATTTTCGCTGTTTTTTGCGATAATCACCTTCACCCCTTGCTGTTCGAGACAGGATTTCACTTCGTCAGACAACTCATCATCGGTAATCAGTTTGTCGATTTGTTGCCATTCAAGTTCGATATTGGGCATTTTTCGCCCGATTTTTTGGGATTCGATCAACACAATCACCTCACGGGAAACGTCCGCCATTACTTGACTTAGCCCGACCAACTCGTTAAAGGTGGTTGTACCCCGTGCGAGATCGAGGCTGTCTGCGCCGATAAACAGTTGATCGAAATCGTAAGAACGCAACACTTTTTCTGCGACTTTGCCCTGAAAGGATTCGGAGCGGGCGTCCCAAGTGCCGCCGGTCATCAACACGGTCGGTTCACACTCTAAGACGGTTAATTCATTGGCGAGGGCGAGAGAGTTAGTCATTACCACCAAGCCGGTTTGATCGAGCAGTTTGACTAATGCCCCCGTTGTGCTGCCGCTGTCAATGATGATACGGTTGTGATCCCGTATCTGTCGGAGCGCTGTTTGAGCGATGGCTAACTTTTGGTTCGAAAGTTTTTCCGGCGTTTCATCATTCAACTCGGACGGCATTTTGATAGCACCGCCGTAACGGCGCAGTAAAAAACCGCTTTCTTCCAGGGCGGTTAAATCTTTGCGGATCGTTACTTCAGAGGTTTCAAACAGGTTGGATAAATGCTCTACACTCACTTCGCCTTCAGACTGCACTAAATTGGCAATGAATTGGCGGCGCTGTTGTGTGTTTCGTTTCGACATATTTGTTGATGATTTATCTTTCGTTTCGAAAATTTGTTGCGGATTATAGCGGGAAAAGATCGGAAAGAAAAGCGAAAATAGCAGTCAATAAAAAAGGTGGCTATTGCCACCTCAAATTTACGCATAAATTATTGATTGTTTTGTACGTAGTCAATCGCAGATTGAACGGTTGTGATTTTTTCCGCTTCTTCATCAGGAATTTCAATATCGAATTCTTCTTCTAAAGCCATCACAAGCTCAACAGTGTCAAGTGAATCTGCGCCTAAATCTTCAATGAATGAAGCTTCAGGTTTCACATCTTCCGCTTTAGCACCTAATTGATCAACGATGATTTTTTTTACGCGTTCTTCAATGCTCATTTTGTGTTTCCTATGTAAAATTCGCCTAAATGCGAGAGTTAAACAGTGTAAAGAAAATTCCTCTAAATTCAACCTCTTTTGGCAGAAGTCAAACCAGATTACGCTTTTCCCCACACCTGAACTAAATCGTTTTGCTCAGCAGCGGAGCGAAAAAGCGACCGCATTCTACCACAGAAGACGGCAAATTATCCATAGGGGATTTTTGATCGAACGCCAATTTTGGCTTGATTTCCCGATACAAGCGGTCAGATGCGGCAAATTTTTTGCAAATGCGAAAATTGTTTGCCGATCCTCGCTCATTTTGTTTTAGAATAAGCCGATTTTCCGAATTTATACGGCATTTTTAATTTGATGAAACAGGACACACAATGCGTACAAGCCAATATTTATTCTCAACCTTAAAAGAAACCCCGAATGACGCTCAAGTAGTCAGCCACCAACTGATGCTGCGTGCCGGAATGATCCGCCCCCTCGCCTCCGGTTTATACAACTGGTTACCAACGGGTTTGCGGGTATTGAAAAAAGTGGAAAACATTATCCGTGAAGAAATGGATAAATCCGGCGCGCTGGAAGTGGAAATGCCGGTGGTACAGCCGGCGGATTTATGGGTGGAATCGCAACGTTGGGACGACTACGGCCCCGAGTTATTACGGTTTAACGACCGCGGCAACCGTGCCTTTGTGCTTGGTCCGACACACGAAGAGGTGATCACCGATTTAGTCCGCCGTGAAATCAGCTCATACCGCCAACTACCGCTCAATTTATACCAAATTCAAACCAAATTCCGTGACGAAGTACGCCCACGTTTCGGGGTAATGCGCGGGCGTGAGTTTTTAATGAAAGACGCTTACTCGTTCCACACCAACCGCGAATCGTTGCAAGAAACCTATGACGTAATGCACCAGACTTACAGCAATATTTTCAGCCGCTTAGGATTGGATTTCCGTCCGGTCGCAGCGGATACCGGCTCGATCGGCGGCAGTGCCTCGCACGAGTTCCAAGTATTAGCTCAAAGTGGTGAAGATGACGTGGTGTTCTCGACCGAATCCAACTATGCGGCGAATATTGAACTTGCCGAAGCAATCGCCGTGGGAGAACGTCAAGCCCCTACCAAAGCACTGGAATTGGTGGATACGCCGAATGCAAAAACCATTGCGGAATTGGTCGAACAATTTAGTTTGCCAATCGAAAAAACGGTTAAAACCCTGATTGTGAAAGGAGCGGACGAAAACCAACCGCTTGTTGCGTTAATCGTGCGTGGCGATCACGACTTAAATGAAATCAAAGCCACCAAACTGGCGGAAGTTGCCGAGCCGTTTGCCTTTGCCGATGAAGCAGAGATTAAGGCAAAAATCGGGGCGGGCGTTGGTTCGCTCGGGCCGGTAAATCTCAATATTCCGATGATTATTGACCGTTCCGTAGCCTTAATGAGCGATTTTGGTGCAGGCGCAAATATTGACGGCAAACACTATTTCAACGTGAACTGGGAACGGGATGTCGCCTTGCCAAAAGTGGCGGATTTACGCAATGTAGTTGAAGGCGATCCGAGTCCGGACGGCAAAGGCACATTGCAAATCAAGCGGGGGATTGAAGTCGGGCATATTTTCCAGCTCGGCGATAAATATTCCCTAGCGATGAATGCGACCGTACAAGGCGAAGACGGTCGCCCGCAAACTTTAATTATGGGCTGCTACGGCATCGGCGTAACCCGTGTGATCGCTGCCGCAATTGAACAGCACCACGACGAACGCGGCATTATTTGGCCGACCGATGAAATTGCACCGTTTACGGTCGCGATTGTGCCGATGAATATGCACAAATCGGAAAAAGTGCAGGCGTTTGCCGAGGAACTGTACCGCACTTTACGCTCCCAAGGGGTAGAGGTGATTTTTGACGATCGCAAAGAGCGTCCGGGCGTGATGTTTGCCGATATGGAATTGATCGGCGTGCCGCATATGATCGTCATCGGCGAGAAAAACCTCGATAACGGCGAAATTGAGTACAAAAACCGCCGCCACGGTGAAAAACAGATGATCGCTAAAGATCAGATCCTGGATTTCATCAAAGGGCAGCTCAACGCTTAATTTGCAAAAAATGCTTCAAAAAAGACCGCTTGTAAGCGGTCTTTTTATTTTGGTTTTGTGTAAATCAGTAAATCGCACCGCCGGCTATGTGGAGATCGGTCTCTTTGGTTAATGTTGTTTGAATAGCGATTTTAATCCCTTGCACTAAGGTATCCAGTGCCATTGTCGGCGCGTTTCGGTGTCGTACGCCTTGTTCCAATAAAAATGGAATATGGATAAAACCGCCTCGGCAGTTCGGGGTATTTTTCGCCAAATAATCCAGTAGCCCGAACATCGTGTGGTTGCACACATAGCTCCCTGCTGACAGCGATAATGCGGCAGGTATGCCGGCGGTTTTGAGTGCTTGTACAATCGCTTTGCAAGGAAGCGTAGCAAAATAGGCGTTCGGGGCATTCGGTACAACCGCCGTATCAATCGGCTGTTGCCCTGCGTTATCGGGAATGGCTGCATCATTTAAGTTGATTGCCACCCGCTCTATTTGCAAATTTGCCACACCCCCTGCCTGCCCGATACAGATCACGACATCGGGCTGAATGGCTTCAATGTTAGCGAACAGTTCGGTTAAGGCACGATCAAACATACAGGGCAGTTGTACAGCCACTACATTCTCACTCTGTTCTGCGACCACTTTTGCCACTTCCCAAGAGGGATTGATCGGTTCGTGGTTAAACGGCTCAAAGCCGGTTAAAAGGACTTTTTTCATAGGCATCATTTCTGTTTACATTAAATTAACTTTTATGCTAGTTTATTGAACAAATTATAACACTAACAGGAGCGAATGAATGAAAAAGACAACATTTTTACTGACGACACTGACTCTGCTTATCGCGGGGCAATCTGCCACCGCTGCTGTTGTGCCTGAGGGGGTTAAGCTGAGAGCCAAGCAGGAAATTGTGATTAACAACGGCGCAGAACCTGCCTCACTCGATCCGCATAAAGTGGAAGGCATTCCCGAAGCGGTGATTATCCGCCAACTGTTTGAAGGGCTGGTGGTTCGAGATCAATGGGGAAATATCCAAGCAGGTACGGCAACAGAATGGCACAGCAACGAGGATTTTACCCGGTGGACATTTAAACTTAGAGAGGCAAAATGGTCTAACGGCGATCCGCTTTCTGCCGATGATTTTGTGTATGCGTGGCAACGGTTAGCCGATCCCAAAACCGCCTCACCCTATGCGAGCTACCTTGAAAAGCTCAAACTCAACCACTCCACTGACATCATCAACGGTAAAAAATCCCCCACCGAACTGGGTATTCAAGCCTTAGACGCTCACACTTTACAGCTCAATTTAAGCTCGCCCGTGCCGTATTTGCCTGCAATGTTAGTGTCTCACGCTCTTGTGCCGATACACAAAGCGAGCGTGGACAAATTTGGCGATAAATGGATAGAAGTCGGGCATTTTGTCGGCAATGGCGCTTACACGCTTGCCGAGCGAGTGCTAAACGAAAAATTGGTCTTTACGCGTAATGCTCATTATTGGAACGACAAAGAAACGGTGATCAACAAAGCGACCTTGCTTTCACTTGCCTCCGCCAATGCCGATGTCGCACGCTACCGAGCCAACGATTTGGATATGACAAGCACCGGCATTCCTGCCGATCTTTACCCCAAACTCAAGGCAGAATTAGCCGATCAACTCTACACCACCCGCACCATTGCCACCTACTTCTATGCGTTTAATAACGCCAAAGCACCGTTTAATGATATACGGGTGCGTAAAGCGTTAAACCTCGCACTGCAACGAGACATTATTACCGATAAAGTGCTGGGAATGGGGCAAACGCCCACCTACACTCACACGCCGAATTATATTGGTGAAGGGGAGAAAATTCAGTCGCCCGCTTATGCCAAATTGTCGCAAGCAGAACGTAATCAGCAAGCGATTGAATTGCTCAAAGAGGCAGGCTTTGATAAGCAAAATCCTTTAAAATTCAACTTGTTATATAATACCTCTGAAAATCACAAGAAAATTGCGATTGCAGTGATTTCAATGTGGAAAGCGAATACCAACGGTGCGGTGCAAGTTTCGTTGGAAAATCAGGAATGGAAAACCTTTTTGGCGACACGCAATCAGGGCTTGTTTGATGTCTCACGCTCTGCTTGGCAGGGAGAATACAACAACCCGACCGCTTTCCAAAATAACTTCCTAACCAACAGTAGCTATAACGATGCATTTTTCTCAAACGCCGCCTATGATGCGTTGATTGAAAGCTCATACTACGCCAAAACAGCGGAAGAACGCAGTGAAATTTACGCCAAAGCAGAGCAAGCCTTTATGGCGCAATACCCGATTGTACCGGTATATAACTCGGTGAATGTACGCTTGGTGAAACCCTATGTCAAAGGCTTTACCACCACCGATCCGCAGGATTATTACTATATTCGCAATCTCTACTTAACCGAATAATCGGTTTTGCCACATAATCATCTAAAAAGACCGCTTGCAAGCGGTCTTTTACGTTGAGTTTTTTGCGGTATTATGTAGCAAATGCACAAAAATAGACATTTTAACAGAATGTAGGGATACACTGCGTGTGTCCGGATTTTAACCTATTGAAATAATTTGATTTTTATAAAGGACACACGCAGTGTGTCCCTACAAGCGAACAAAAAACAACTTTGTGCAACGGCTACAGAATATTGATTTTTTGTAATTATGCTGCGAAAAAGCCGGTGGTATATTTAGCAATCACCAGTTCTTCATTAGTTGGAATGACGTAGGCAGAATGCAGCGATTTTTCGGTAGTAATTTCACCGCTGTTGCCGAAACGGGCGGCAAGGTTGCGTTGCTGATCGAGTTCAAAGCCTAAAATGGTCAGTTTTTCTAACACCAAGCGGCGTACCAGTTCGGAGTTTTCGCCGATCCCGCCGGTAAATACAATCGCATCAAGCTGATTGTCGAGTAGCATCGCATAAGCACCTATATATTTTACCAAACGGTGAATATAGACTTCCAACGCAATGCGGCAATTTTTATCTTGTTCGTAATGTTCGGTAATGTAGCGGAAATCGCTGCTGCTACCGCTCAAGCCGAGCAAGCCCGATTGTTTGTTGATTAAGTTGCTGGTTTCTTCAGTGGAGAGATCCAATTTCTGTTTGAGGTAAATTAACAACGCCGGATCAATATCACCGCAGCGTGTCCCCATTACTAATCCTTCGCACGGTGTGAAGCCCATTGAGGTATCAATACTCTCGCCGTTTTTGATTGCCGTGATGGATGCACCGTTACCCAAATGGCAGCTAATCATATTCAAATCGGATAACGGCTTGCCGAGCTGCTCCGCCGTTTTATAAGCAATGTAATAATGGCTGATGCCGTGGAAACCGTAGCGGCGAATGCCGTATTGCTCATAGAGGGAAATCGGTAGCGGGTAGAGGTAAGCGTGGGCAGGCAGCGTGGCGTGGAAGCCCGTATCAAACACCGCCACATTTTTGGCTTTTAAGTGTGGAAAGGCGGTTTGTGCCGCGCGTACCCCCATAATATTTGCGGGATTGTGCAACGGGGCGAGCTCAAACAGTTTTTCCACTTCGCCGATGACTTCTTCGGTGATCAAGGTCGGCTGATGATATTTTTCGCCGCCGTGGGTGATGCGATGCCCGATGGCTTGAATGCTCTCTTTTAATTGCGGGTAATCGGCAAGGATCTTATCGGTAACAAAGGTCAGTGCATCGGTATGGGTCGCGTGAGGGGCGAGGGGCGCGTTAAATTTCTCGCCTGCATATTTCCAACTGATTTTTGCCTCTGCCAGCCCCAAACATTCCGCTAAACCGGACAGCAGGCTTTCTTCACTGTGCGGATCGATAATCGAAAATTTTAACGATGAGCTGCCACAGTTAATCACCAAGATATTATGTTGCTTCGACATTATAATTCCCCCATATTAGATGTTATGATTAAAGCAATTGCCGAAAGGTTTCAGCATAGTTTTAAAGCTTCCCACAATCAACCACCAAACCGCAATTTTGTGATAGAGATCATAAAATGCGTAGGTTACAAGCGGTCGGTTGCCCGCTATTTTTTGCAAAATATAATGGACGCAAGCGGTGCGTTTACCCGTGAGCAAGCATTTAGTTTTTACAACGCCGACATAACACTGCCTATTTTTGCTGGAAACAGACCGCTTGCCGATAAAAACTAAGCACGAAAATCCTGTTTTCGCACCCCTAACAACCAGAGGGTCGGGAAATAGCTGATGACGGCTAAGCCGATTAACCAGACAATCCAGTGAATTTTTTGCCAGAGCGACAGCACGAACCATTGTTCGAGGGCTGGGCAGAAATAGGAGACGGCTGCGCCCATTATGCAACCGGCGATCAACAACTTCAGCGCAAAAATTGCCGTTTTACCGCTGAGATTATAAATGTTGCGTTGGGCTAAGCCTCGATAGAGCAGGCTCATATTCACTGCTGCCGATAAGGTGGAGGCGATCGCCAAACCTAAATAGCCGAACGGGATGGCAAATACGCCGAAGCCGATATTGCTGACGGCGGCAATTATGCCGATTTTGACCGGCGTTTTGGTGTTTTGGTGAGCATAAAAGCCGTTAGCCAGCACGTTAATCAACATATAGCTGATGAGCCCGAAACACATTACAAACAGAGCTTGGGCGGCGGCAACAGCATCAGTGAGCTGGAATTTACCCCGCATAAACATTGTCATCATCAAGGGTTCGGCGAGGATCATCATTCCAATCATCGCCGGAATACCGAGCAACAGCACCATTCTTACCCCCCAATCCATTGTGCTTTGGAATTGGCGTTCGGCATCATTTAACGCTTTCTGTTTAGCAATACGGGAAAGGCTCGGCAAAATCACAGTGGAAATGGCAATGCCGAATAAGCCGAGGGGAAATTCAATTAGGCGGTCGGCATAGTAGAGCCAGCTAATCGAGCCGGTAACCAGAAAACTGGCGATCACTTGGTTGAGCAGCAGGTTAAGCTGAGTAACGGAAACACCGAACAGTGCCGGAATCATCAAATTCCGCACTTTTTTCACCCCCTCATCGTGCCACGCCCATTTCGGCTTGACCAATAGCCCCGTCTGTTTCATAAACGGAATTTGGAAGAGAAATTGCAGTAAACCGCCTAAAAATACCCCCCACGCCAAAGCCGTATCGGGCGAGTCAAAATAGGGTGCACCCCACATCGCGACCGCAATGATCGCTACATTCAACAGAACCGGCGAGAACGCCATTACACCGAATTTGCCGAGGGTATTCAGCACCGCGCCGGATAGTGCCACAAACGTGATAAACCATAAATAAGGGAAAGTGATTTTCAGCAATAGTGAGGCTTGGGTGAATTTATCCGCATTTTCGCCGCCGTTAAGCCAATCGACAAACCAGCCCGTGCCGAATAGTGCCGCGATTATCGGTGAGGCAAGCATTGCGACAAGGGTAACAACTGTAACTAAGCCGCCCAATGTGCCGGATACTTTGGCGATAAATTCACGGGTTTTGTCAATATCGTTATCGGCGTTATATTCCGCTAACACTGGCACGAAGGCTTTAGAAAATGCGCCCTCGGCGAATAATCGGCGCAGAAAGTTCGGAATGCGGTTGGCAAATAAAAAGACATCGGCTGCCACGCCCGCGCCCAATAAATTTGCCACCACAATATCACGGATTAAGCCTAAGATGCGGGAGAGTAGGGTCATTGTGCTGACGATCATTCCCGATTTTAATAATTTTTTGCTCACAATGTTCTCGGTGTAAAGTAAAAATTGATCGGAATTTTAGCAGTTTGTTATAGGAAAATCAGAAAAAAACTGCTAAAATCCGCCCCTATCTTTTACACAAGAACCGTTCTTGCGTGAACGATGTTATTTTCAAGCCCGTGTCTCGTTGAAAATGAAACTTTAAACTATCGATAGCACATAAAACTGCGGTTTTATGTTTTTTATTTTTACACAGATATTTTTTAGGAGTTTGACCTTGGCTAATATCAAGTCAGCAAAAAAACGCGCGATTCAATCTGAAAAACGTCGCCAACACAACGCAAGCCAACGCTCAATGATGCGTACATTCATCAAAAAAGTTTACGCAGCAGTAGCAACTGGCGATAAAGCCGCTTCACAAGCTGCTTTCGTTGAAATGCAAAAAGTGGTGGACAGAATGGCTTCTAAAGGCTTAATCCACGCAAACAAAGCGGCTAACCACAAATCAAAATTAGCTGCACAAATCAAAAAATTAGCATAATTTTTTGCCAATTTTGAGAAAAAACCGACCGCTTGGTCGGTTTTTTTATCGGTTGAAAACCTGTTTTTGTGTCTTTGCAGCGATAAATTTGAGTAGCACAGGCGGGGGAATTCGGCTTGCTTTTCGTTGCCGTTGTGTTAGGGTGAATGCCCACATTCTTTTTATAAAGGGAGTAAGAAAATGCAACGCCGTCAATTTTTACAATTCACCTCGCTCGGTTTAGCCTATTTGACTTTGCCGAAATATGTGTTTGCCGGACAGAGCCGCTTAAATGTGCCGGCTGCCTTGCAGGGCAATCCGCTACTGGATTTTAGCGGCTTGCCGGCATTCTCCAAAATCAAGCCGGAACACGTTAAGCCGGCGATCGATTTTCTGATTGCCGAGTGTCGAACCCTGACCGATAAACTGTCTGCCCAAACCAACCCCACTTGGCAAAATTTCTATTTGCCGTTGGCGGACGTTAATACGAAATTATCGCAGGTGTGGACGCTTGTCGGGCATCTCAAAGGGGTAAAAAGCGATGACGCCATTCGCAAAGCCCACGAAGTCTCACAAAAATCGATGACCGATTACAGCACTTGGGCGGGGCAGCATCAAGCCTTATACCAAGCCTATCTGACCCTGAAAGCTAGCCCTGAATTTCAGCAATACGACCTCGCCCAACAAAAAGCGATTGACGATGTGTTGCTGGATTTCCGCTTATCCGGCATTAGCCTGCCTGAAGACAAGCGGGCGGATTATGCCAAAATTATGCAAACGCTTTCCGAATTGGGCAGCAAATTTAGCAATAATGTGCTGGACGCGACGGCAAAATGGGAAAAACGCATTCAAGATCCCGCTGAACTCGCCGGCTTGAGCGAGCGGGCATTGGCGGCAGCGAAAGAGTCGGCGGAGAGTAAAAACCAGTCCGGCTACCGCATTACCCTTGATTATCCGAGCTACTCGGAGGTGATGACCTATTGCGAAAATGCGGCACTGCGGGAAGAAGTGTACAAAGCCTACGTCAGTCGAGCGTCCGAATTATCGGATCACACACTGGATAACAGCCCAATTATCGACCAAATTTTAGCCCAGCGTTTCGCATTGGCGAAATTACTCGATTTTGACAGCTATGCCGACTATTCCCTCGCCACCAAAATGGCGGAAAATCCGCAGCAAGTGCTGGATTTTTTGAACGATTTGGTCAAACGCAGCCGCCCGCAAGCGCAAAAAGAGCTCGCGGAACTTGCCGAGTACGCCAAAACCGAATTTGGCGTGCCAACCTTGAAAGCGTGGGACGTTGCATTTTACAGTCAAAAACAGAAGAACAGCCGTTATGCCGTCAATGACGAAGCACTGCGTCCTTATTTTCCGGAACAAAAAGTGCTGGCAGGTTTGTTTGAGATCTGCAAGCGGTTGTTTAACCTCACTATTTTGCAAAAAGACGGCGTGGATGTGTGGGACGACAGCGTACGCTTTTTTGACGTGTTTGACGGGCAAAATCAGCTACTCGGTTCGTTCTATTTCGACCCTTACGCCCGTGAAAATAAACGCAGCGGTGCGTGGATGAATGGCGTGATCTCCCGCCAAAAATTAGCGGACGGTAGCCTTGAAAAACCGGTTGCGTTTTTGGTGTGTAATTTCACCAAACCGTTGAAAGACAAGCCTTCACTGCTGTTACATCAAGAGGTGGAAACACTGTTCCACGAATTTGGACATACCCTGCACCATTTGCTGACCCAAGTGGAGGTGGTGGCGGTATCCGGTATTAACGGTGTTCCTTGGGACGCGGTGGAGTACCCGAGCCAAATGCTTGAAAATTGGTGCTGGCAGGCGGAGTCTTTGAAGTTGATTTCCGGTCATATCGACACCGGTGAACCGTTGCCGGATAAGTTATTAGAGAACATCTTACAGGCGCAAAATTACCAGTTTGCCTATAAAATGGGGCGGCAATTACAGTACGGCTTGTTGGATTTCCGCCTGCATACCGAATATCAACCGACAAAAGCCGGGTTTGTCCGCCAAATTGCAAACGAGGTAGAAGCGCAAGTGTCGGTGGTGGCATTGCCGCCTTATTACCGTTTTGAAAACGCCTTTAACCACATTTTTGCCGGCGGCTATGCGGCAGGTTATTACAGCTATATGTGGGCGGACGTTTTGGCGGCGGATTCCTTCTCCCGCTTTGCAGAAGAAGGCATTTTAAACCGCGAGGTCGGGCAAGCCTTTGTGGATCACATTTTATCCCAAGGCGGCACACGCTCACCAATGGCATTGTTCAAACAATTCCGGGGGCGAGAACCCCGTCTTGATGCGTTGCTCAAACAGCAGGGCATTTTATAACCCCTTTCGGCACAACTTGGGTTGTGCCGTTTTTTTGCCCGACAAAATGGTGCGGGTACTAACGTATAGCAATCATTTAATTTTGTGTAACGGCTACATAATGTCGCAAATTTAACTTACCATTCTCATTGAGCGATCAAGTATTAGGCGAAGCGGACAAGCGGTCGGTTTCGCCTTTTTATTTGCAAAATTAAACCACTGTATTTATTGACAGGGTGGAAAAATACTGTATTATACTGTTTATCTAAACAGTAAATGAGGAGTCGGTATGAAAGTGTTGGATATACGTTTTGTGAAAGAACGTGATACGAAAAAGCTAGCAATGCAAGAGCAGACAATGGATAAATTGTTGGAAAGGCTGCCGGAGCGCATTGCAGAGAAATTTGAGGATGTGAATGTGAGGGTACGCTTTTCCAGTGCTTCCGGTTTTGATATTTCGGGCTTTCGGGGCGATGAAAAAGAAGACTTTTTAGCCTTCTTGGAAGAACTGTGGGACGATCCGTTTTTGCTTGAGGATTAAGTATTATTTGGAACGGGGCACAATAACGCCCCGTAGCATCAATTTGCTCAGCCGTTTGATATCGGCTTTTGCAGATAACCCAAGATAAAATCAGCGATTTGCTCGATATTATTGATATTTAAGAGGTTTTCTCTTGCTAAAGGGTAATCCGTGGCGGTGGCGAGGGTGAAGTCATCCATCTCCGGTAAAGGTTTAGTGATGCCTTGACGGTGTAACTGAATTTTGGGTAATGGTTCGTGTTTAAAACCTTCGACCAAGATGAGATCAAGTGGCTGGCTGTCAAATTGGGCTACCAACTGGGCGAAGCTCGCAGGGTGGGGTGTTTCGGTCATCAATGCCCAACGTTGATCGCAAGCAATCATTGTCGGGTTTGCCCCTGCCAGCCGCAAACGGTGGCTGTCTTTGCCGACTTTATCCACTTCAATATGGTGATGGGAATGTTTAATCAGCCCGACCCGCAGCCCCCGTTGGTTTAAGAGAGGGATCAACTTTTCCAACAAGGTTGTTTTGCCCGTACCGCTGTGTCCGGTAATTGCTAAAATAGGCGTTTTGCAAAATGGGAATAGCATCTGCCCGCTTGCAAAATCTGCCTCGCAGTTAAAATTGTGGAAAGCCTGTGGTTGTTCGGAAAAATCGACCGCCACGCTTTTTTGTGTCGCAAAGAAATGCAATAAACGGCGTTGCCCTTGTGTCAGATAGGTTTTCAGGGCAGGTTCAACGTTGCGATGTAGCAGGGCAAATGTCGGGTGAGGGCGTTCACCATCGTGGGCATAGGCGATCTGTGCTTGGTTGATCGTGATTGCCGTATGCAGTTTTTTGAGCAAATTTTCGGGAAGTAACGGGCTGTCGCACGGCACGAATAGCAGGTAATCCCCATTAATATGGGTAAAACCGGACAGCATACCGCTTAACGGCCCTTGGAAATCGGGTAGCTGATCGGCGTATTGGGGTAAATCGGGGTAGAGGCGATCGTATTCGGCTTGCAAGCGGTTGATATTCAAGACAATATTGCAAACTTGTGGGCGTAGCCGTTCAAGAATATGGCTAATGAGAGGTTTACCTGCCCAGTGTTGCAATCCTTTCGGTTTGCCGTTTAAGCGGCGGGCTAACCCACCGGCTAAAATCACAGCGGAAATGTGCGTCATTTTTCTCCCCTTATTTTGCAAAATGAGGGGTAACAGTATATGATTTAGCCCTGTTTTCGACAAATTTTTTTAAGGATTGTGAAATGAAATGTAAGCGTTTAGAGGAAATGTTGGAATTACTCGGCGAGCATTGGCGCAAAGAACCGGATTTACATTTGCTGGATTTATTGCATAAGTTGGCGGAAGAAGTGGGCAAACCGCAACAATTAGATGCACTGTGTGATGAGGTGCTGATTTATCAGCTCAAAATGCGGGGCAAGGACAAAGCGGAGGCTATTCCGGGGCTGAAAAAAGATTATGAAGATGATTTTAAAACCGCATTATTGCGAGCTCGTGGAATTTTAACCGATTGATTTGGTCGAACACATTTTTAATAAAGAGGAAATCTGAATGAAAAAATTACCTTTGAAGGCCGTTTTCGTGGCATTATCTGCCCTTTTTGCGATTCAACCGAGCGTAATGGCGCAGGATTTTAGTGAAGGCAAGCACTATATTGAAGTCCGCCAAGTGCCTTCTACTCAAAAAGAAGTGGTCGAGTTTTTCTCGTTCTACTGCCCGCACTGCTATGATTTTGAATTAAATTATAAAATTCCAAGCAAAATTAAGGCAAAATTGCCGGAAGGCGCGGTGCTGAAACAGTACCACGTGAATTTCTTAGGTCGTCAATCTGAAAATTTAACTCGGGCTTGGGCGTTAGCAATGGCATTGGGCGTGGAAGATAAGGTGAAAACGCCGTTGTTTGAAAATGCCCAAAAAGATGCGATTAAATCAATGGACGATATTCGCACTATCTTTATCGCAAATGGCGTGAGTGCCGAGCAGTTTGACGGCGGTATCAACAGTTTTGCGGTAAACGGGTTAGTCAATAAACAGGTACAACTAGCGGAGAGCTTTAAAGTGCGCGGTGTGCCGGCATTTTTTGTGAATGAGCGGTTTCAGATCAATGCGGAAGGCTTTTCCGATGTCTCCTCAATGGGTGAATTTGTCGACCGTTATGTTGATGCTGCAATTTATTTAATCAAAAAATAAGCTGTTTGCGGTGGGGTTTTGCAAGATTTTTCCCTTATCCCACCGCTTGTTATCGTTATTTTGTCTTTTTAGTTGCACTGAAACTGGTGTCAAGATCTTTTAATTGACCAATAATCGCCTCACCTTTAAATATGGCTTTACCTGCAATTTCTTCAGCATTCGGCCCAAAGAATTTCCCCTCGTATGCCCCTTCAACCGTTCTTAAAAGATGACCTTCGCCCGCTACGGCTTTACCTTTGAAGCTGTTGCCGACAATGTCGGTATCTTTGAGCGAAATATTTCTTCGCCATAGTCCGTCAATAGCCAGTTTCCCGTTAAGTTTTTTGTTATCAAAATCGGCGTAGAGGGTCGAAGTACCAATATTTTTCACTTCACTGGTTACGTTGTCATAACGGCTGGCAACGCCGGAATAAGTTGCTTTACCTCTAAGATTATCAACAGTTGCACTTGGTGTTTCATCGCCGAAGTAGAAAATTTCTCTGTCTGGATTTTTGAGCCCAGCGTTCCAAGCCGCCTCAAGCGTATTGGCTAAGGCATAGCCTGTTAAACCGCCTAGTTTTAAACTTTTAGCAAGCGGCATTTTAATGGTATCGACAACAATTTCAGCAGACGTTTTCTGCTCTCGCCAAGCACCGCTGAAAGAGTATTGATTATTGTAGCCTGTGAGTGTGCCAAAGCCGATATCTTCGGTTTTGACCTCGCCTTTTGGCAGCTCTCTCACTTCAACAAAAGTGTGGGGCTTTGTATTGACTTTGGGCTTAACAGAAGGTTGAGATGATGAAGAGGCTTCTGCATTTGGGGTAGTGGGTTGGGGCTGTGCTTGAGAGGTCGCAGTATTTGGCGAAGCCGTAGGTTGAGAAGGTGCTGTCTGAGTAGGTTTGGATACGGTGGGATTGACCGCTTTTGGCGTATCGGAATGGGAACTGCCCCCTCCGCCACCGCAGGCGGTTAAAATCAGTGTTGCTAATAGGCTGGTGGTGAGTTTGAACGGTTTCATTTTTTAATCTCCTAGCACTAAGGTAAGTAAAATAGTAAAAATAATCAATGATTGAGTATTTAAGAAAATATACTACTTCGTAACAATCAATGCAAGCGTATAAATCCTAAAAATAATCGCTCAATGAGTACAGCAGTTGGAAAATGAAAATGAGCAGATTTATTGCAGCGGAAGTGGATTTGGCAATTGGTAAAAGAATACAGCAGCGACGCAAAGAAGTTGGGCTAACCGCCGAAAATTTAGCGGAGCAGATTGGGGTTTCGCAGCAGCAATTCTCCCGCTATGAACGGGGTGCAACTAAAATTAATGTCGCTCACTTAGTCAATATTGCGGTGATTTTAAACACGCCGATTAGCTGGTTTTTTGCCGATAGCAAAGCGGAAAACCTGACTT
The DNA here is from genome assembly GCF_004569585.1 of Muribacter muris. Lineage (NCBI taxonomy): Bacteria > Pseudomonadati > Pseudomonadota > Gammaproteobacteria > Pasteurellales > Pasteurellaceae > Muribacter > Muribacter muris. The sequence goes on from NZ_SPPA01000008.1 coordinate 53,091, forward strand.
TTTCCGTTCAAGAGCATTATGTGCCGATCCGCAACGATGCACTTAAACAGCGGTTGGACTATCATTGGGCGAAGCTCTCGAACGAGCAAAAACGTAATCTGATCAATTTTTTGGATTCCATCAACAAATAGCAGGCTACTGCTACGATCAGTTGTGAAATTGACGGCTTTTCGCCAATTTTGCAAGATTTTCATCGCAAAATGGCGCAAATTCAGGTAACCTACGCAGGTTTTTCTCGGCTAAACGGGTCGGGTATGATTTATTTTTAAACTGACAAACGGATCTCACAATGGATATTCGCAAAATTAAAAAACTTATCGAATTAGTTGAAGAATCAGGTATCACTGAATTAGAAGTATCTGAAGAAGAGGGTACAGTGCGTATTAGCCGTGCTGCGCCGGCGGCAGCACCTGCGGCAGTACAATATGCGGTAGCGCCGCAAGCACCGGTTGCACCGGCAGCTGTTCCGGCAGCGACGCCTGCGGTGGCAGCAGCCGAACCCGCAGCAGCGGATGTGTCCGGCCACGCGGTACTTTCGCCGATGGTGGGGACGTTCTACCGTAGCCCAAGCCCTGAAGCGAAGCCGTTCGTAGAAGTGGGACAAACAGTAAGCATTGGCGATGCGTTATGTATTGTAGAAGCAATGAAAATGATGAACCGTATTGAGTCTGATAAAGCCGGCACAATTAAAGCGATTTTGGTGAATGACGGTGAAGCGGTCGAGTTTGATCAAAAACTCTTTATTATTGAATAATCTTCTGACAAGCGGTGCGTGCCGGCAAAAAATCTGCAAAAACTCGCCGCTTGTTACCTTAAAAGGACACGCAAATGTTAGAAAAAGTGGTGATTGCAAACCGTGGCGAGATTGCATTGCGGATTTTGCGAGCCTGTAAAGAGCTGGGGATCAAAACCGTGGCGGTGCATTCAACCGCCGATCGTGAATTAAAACACGTCTTACTGGCGGACGAAACGATCTGCATCGGGCCTGCGCCTTCAACACAAAGTTATCTGAATATTCCCCGCATTATTGCTGCGGCAGAAGTTACCGGTGCGGATGCGATTCACCCCGGTTACGGTTTTTTATCGGAAAATGCCAATTTTGCCGAGCAAGTGGAAACCTCCGGTTTTATTTTTATTGGGCCGACGGCTGAGGTTATTCGTTTAATGGGCGATAAAGTGTCGGCGATTAACGCAATGAAAAAAGCCGGCGTGCCTTGTGTGCCGGGATCGGACGGGCCGGTGGGCAATGATGCGGCAAAAAATAAAGAGATCGCCAAACGCATCGGCTATCCGGTGATTATCAAAGCCTCCGGCGGCGGTGGCGGGCGTGGTATGCGGGTGGTTCACCACGAGAAAGATTTGGAAGAAGCGATCGCAATGACGAAGTCCGAAGCGAAGGCGGCGTTCAATAATGATATGGTGTATATGGAGAAATACCTTGAAAATCCACGCCATATCGAAATTCAAGTGCTGGCAGATACCCACGGCAATGCTGTCTATTTGGCGGAGCGGGATTGCTCAATGCAACGCCGCCATCAAAAAGTGGTGGAAGAAGCACCGGCACCGGGGATTAGCGAAGAGTTACGCCGTTTTATCGGCGAGCGTTGTGCGAAAGCGTGCTTGGAAATCGGCTACCGTGGCGCAGGGACGTTTGAGTTCTTATACGAAAACGGTGAATTTTATTTTATCGAAATGAACACCCGCTTGCAAGTAGAGCATCCGGTAACGGAAATGATCACCGGAGTGGACTTGGTGAAAGAGCAGTTACGGGTTGCCGCCGGCTTACCGATTTCAATTAAGCAGGAAGATATTAAGGTGCGCGGTCACGCAATGGAGTGCCGGATTAACGCCGAAGATCCGAACACCTTTTTACCGTCGCCGGGTAAAATTACCCGTTTGCACGTGCCGGGCGGTTTGGGCGTACGTTGGGATTCCCACATTTACGCCGGCTATTCCGTGCCGCCGCACTACGATTCAATGATCGGGAAATTGATCACCTACGCCGAGAGCCGTGATATAGCCATTCGCCGAATGGAAAATGCGTTGTCGGAAACGATCATTGACGGGATCAAAACCAATATCCCGTTGCACCAGCAGATCCTAGAGGATAAAAATTTCCGCAAAGGCGGCACCAATATTCACTATTTAGAGAAAAAATTGGGTTTGAAATAAGATCATTTTGACAATAATAAGGCACGCATATGCGTGCCTTATTTTTTACAGAAAAGAGGTTGAAAGTAACCGCTTGCTGTCCTGCTTATTTGGATAAATGGCGAATAAAAATTTGGCGGGGCTGGGTTAAGCCGAGCTTCTCCGCTTCATTGACTAAATTCATCGCTTTATTAATATCACGATTTTTTAAAGCCGCTAAAACGGCGTGATTGAAATAATCTTCGGTACTTTGTTCAACCGGTTTAGACGCAATTTGCATTGCCGTTTTCTCCATAGTCGGTTGAGATGTAGGGCGATCGCTGAATAAGCCGATAAATTGGTTTGTGGCTTGTCCGTCTTTTAGGGTTAAGGTAATTTTGCCGTGCGTGCTGTGTTGAATATCAATATCGGCAATTGCAGGCGGTTGATTGCCTTTCGCTTTTGCCAGCAGCTTAGCGGGGTGCGTTACCCGTGTTTTGCCTTGCCTATCTTGGTCGGTTGTGTAGATCAGTAAATAGACGGCGGTTTGATCTGCCGTTGGGGTGAGATTGAGTTCGCCGATAAAGCGGGCAGGGTGTAACCCTTGTTCCTGCTCAAACCGAAATTGTGATGACGGGTAGTGCAGTGCCGGTTTAAATTGTCTGTCTAAGACCAATACGTTTGGGGCGAAGACCGATTGATTTTGAACAACCTCACTGGTAATGCTAAGCTGAAGCGTCTCTTGATTTACCGGTAGCCGATAGCCAATCACACCGCCGCTTGCCCCTTGCATTGTGGCTAATTGCTGTGTGAAAAGATCGAGGGTTTGACTGTGGCTTGGTGGCGAGATTGTACGCCATTGCATAGTGGCAAGCTCCGCTTTGGTCGGTTGAAACTGGGCAGCAGCGGGCAGCGCGAGCAATAAGGCGGATAAAAGTAGCGTTCGGGAGAATTTCATTGTACCTCCAAAGAAAAAGGGGGGGAAGCGGTCGGTTTTGAGTGAAAAATGGTAATGTTACCGTTGCAAAATATCCGCATTAACTGACCGTTTATAACATTTCTAATCGGAAAGAATTACCACCAAGCCTCGAATTGTACGCCAGTGATGAACTCACTGTCTTTGGCTTTATAGCCTGCATCGGTACGCTCGGTTGTGTTGAATTTATCGTTCCATTTTGCATAAGTGCCGAATACCCGAATAGCAGGACGTGCCCAAATGCTGCTGCCGGCTTGCCATTGTTGTGCAAGGGTAATTTTGGTCAGATCGTTTTTCTTATCGCTCGCTTGATCTTTAATGCGATCATAGCCGACCTCAACTAAGGAACTCATCGTGTCCGTCCATTTATACATTGGGCGAATACCGGCGGAATACCACGTTTTGCCCGCTTTGTTGTCGAGTTTGGTTTTTTCGTAAATTAACGCATACATTAACTCAATTTTATCGCTGGCTTGCACGACACCTTGATTGATAAGGCGGATCATATTGCCACGGTTGCTGTCAAGCGAGCCTTGAGAATGTCCGTTATTCCAAGAGGTCATCGAGTCTTTGGCGTATTGTGCGGTCAATTTGTTAAAGCCGCCGAAGAAATTACCTTGGGTATATTCCAATGTTGCCAAATAGCCTTTTTTGGTCGGGTTGTTGTTGGCATAAAGACTGTTATCTTTTTTGTGGGCGTTGCCGTAGTCAAAACCCAGCTTGAGAGATCCGTCTTGCCATAATTCAATGCCGGCTAAACGTACGTCGAAAATGTCGTTATAGACCTCTTTTTTGCTATCACGGTTGCTAACGTAGGCTTTTTTGTTGTAATCATAATAGTAAGAAAATGCACCGCCTTCTTCAGTATTACGGGTAACGGCAAGGGAGAGTTTACCAATGCCGAGATCGATATTTTCTATCCCAGCACCCGGGCCGGAAATGTCCCAATAGTAGAAGTCGTTCATATGAACATCGTGGCGTTGATAGAAACGTTTACCAGCCCAAAGCGTTGCGCCCGGTAGGCTGTCGGCGAAATTTTTGAACTGAACGTTTAATTCACGCAAAGCAGGGCTGGTTGCTGTCCAGTCGTTATTGTGTAGTGTACCACCGTAGGCAACATTGGAATCCAGATAGATGGATTTTTCGCCCGCTTTATATAGCTCTTTGCCCAGTTTAAATTCGGCGTATGTGTCCGATTCATTGCCCAAACGATATTTTGACCCGCCGCCGTTCACGGTGAAAGCGGATTGCTCACCGCCACCGGATGTCCAGCCGATCCCCGAACGGGCATAACCGTGAAATTCGAGAGCAAAGGCCGAGCTGGAAGCAACAACGCCGGCAACTAAGAGGGATAAGTGGGTTTTGTTAATATTCATAGAGAAGCTCCTTTAGCTGTTATTAAAATTTTGGGTAAAGAAACCCCTATTCATTTATTTTCATAAATGAACCTTAAATAAATAGGGGACGTTTTACACTATGAAAAGGTTATACGCCGAGTTCTTTAAAGAGGCGGCGGCAGGCATTGCCGTTTTCTTTGAAAAGGTGGCAGCGGTTCGGGTTGATGCCGATAGCCATTGTGTCGCCCTCTTCAACCAGCACAATATCGTTTTGGCGATAGACAAGGCTCTGTTTGATGGCAGGCAGCTCGACATAAATTTGGGTTTCATTACCCAGTTGTTCAACCACTTTTACCGTGCCGCTGATGTTAATTTCGCTCTGCTCGCTTGGCAGTAAGTGTTCCGGGCGGATACCGAGCGAGAGGTTATCGCCGATCTTCACGCCTTGGCTGTCCACCGGTACCCAGAAATTAAGGTTATTCGCATCTGGCACTTCGATTTTTACGCCGTCCGCTTTGACATCAATTACTTTGACCGGTAAGAAATTCATTTTCGGCGAGCCGATAAAGCCCGCAACAAAGCGGTTGGCCGGATAATGATAGAGTTCGAGCGGTTTGCCGACTTGTGCCACATTCGTTGCAATTTTTGTGCTGTTTCCGAGCGGTTGTAATACCACTATTTTATCGGCGAGCGTCATTGCTTCGACTTGGTCGTGGGTAACATAAATCATTGTGCGACCGAGTTTTTTGTGCAGTTTGGAGATTTCGACCCGCATTTGTACCCGTAACCCTGCATCTAAATTGGACAAGGGCTCGTCCAGTAGGAACACATCCGGTTGGGAAACCAACGTTCGCCCGATTGCAACCCGTTGGCGTTGTCCGCCGGACAGCTCTTTCGGTTTACGTTGTAGTAAATGTGCCAGTTGCAGAATTTCGGCGACTTGATTGACCTTTTGTTCGATATCGGTTTTCGCCGCCCCTGCCAGTTTTAGCCCGAACGACATATTTTCCGCCACGGTGAGATGAGGATAGAGGGCGTAAGATTGGAAGACCATTCCGATATTGCGTTTTGCCGGCGGGACATCATTCATTCGGGTATCGCCGATGAATAAATCGCCGGTGCTGATCTCTTCTAAGCCGGCAATCATTCTGAGCACGGTGGATTTTCCGCAGCCGGAAGGGCCGACAAACACCACAAATTCGCCCTCTTTTATCTCTAAGTTAATATCCCGAGAAATATGCACATCACCGTAGGATTTTCCGACTTTCACTAATCTCACATCTGCCATAGTTACTATCCTTTTCGATTTAATTTGAGTTTTGGGCTTAGCTTACCCGCCAAAGTAGGATTTGAAATCATACTTTTGTAAAATTTTTTGGCAATTTAAATGGAAAATTTTGTGTGAAGATTTGTGATTTAGATCACAATTTAAGCGCATTTTTTTGTGATCTCGCTCTCATTTTGAGGTTTTTTCGGTTAAAGTGTGAAGTCGATCACTAATTCTAGGCGGAGGGGGGAGGGAAGGGGATGATGAACTCAACCTTGAAATTTTTCATTATTCAGAACGTAAAACGTTCTTCCAATCACGTCAAAATGAGGAAAATCCGATGAGAAAACTTACAAATACAGCGTTAGCCGTCTTTGCCGGACTTGTGATGGCACAAGGTGTCAATGCGAAATTAGTCGAAGGGCAATTAAATGTGTGGATCAGCGCCGATAAAGGTTATAACGGTTTGGCGGAAGTCGGTAAAGCATTTGAAGCCGAAACGGGGGTGAAAGTCTTGGTTGAGCATCCGGGCAAACTTGAAGAATTATTCCCGCAAGTGGCGGCAACCGGTGATGGCCCGGATATTATCATTTTTGCCCACGACCGTTTTGGCGGTTATGCACAAGCGGGCTTATTAGCCGAAATTCATCCGGACGCTGCTTTTAAAGCAAAACTCTCCGATATTGGTTGGAATGCCACCAAATATAACGGTAAGCAAATTGCCTATCCGATTGCGCTAGAGTCTCTTTCGCTTATTTATAACAAAGATTTAGTGCCGACCCCGCCGAAAACGTGGGAGGAAGTGGAAGCCTTAGATAAAGATCTCAAGGCGAAAGGCAAAAGTGCGATTATGTGGAACTTAGCCGAACCCTATTTCAGTTGGCCGTTGATTTCGTCCCAAGGGGCGTATGCATTTAAAGTAACCGCTAATGGCTACGATGTGAAAGATATTGGCGTGAACAACGAAGCGGCACAAAAAGGCTTGCAATTTGTCGCGGATTTAGTGAATAAAAAAGTGCTTAACGCCGATACGGATTATTCTGTGGCGGAAGCCTCGTTCAACAAAGGGAACACGGCAATGACGATTAACGGCCCGTGGGCGTGGGCAAATATTGAGAAAAGCGGTATCAATTACGGTGTTGCTGTCTTGCCAACCTTAAACGGCCACGCCGGTAAGCCGTTTGTCGGCGTATTAAGCGCGGCGGTAAATGCAGCCAGCCCGAACCAAGATTTAGCAAAAGAGTTCTTAGAAAATCACGTCCTCACGGATGCCGGTTTAGAGACGATCAATAAAGATGCGCCGTTGGGAGCGGTAGCGTTGAAGAGCTATCAAGAAAAGCTGGCGGCTGACCCTCGCATTGCGGCAACAATGGAAAACGCACAAAACGGTGAAATTATGCCGAATATTCCGCAAATGAGCCGTTTCTGGTATGCTGAAAAAGCAGCAATCGACAGTGTGGTTAATGGCCGCCAAAGCGTAAAAGCGGCGTTAGATGAAGCGCAAGCGAAAATCGAAAAAGAATAATGGTCTTTTTGACAAAGGTTTCCCCCTGACTAAAGGGGGATTTTAAGGGGGATTTCGACACATTTATTCAAGTTTAATGGTATGTTGATCCCCTTTGCCGTTCTTTGAAGCGGGCATTTAATCTATACTCGGATTCCTATAAAAATAAGGAAAACACAATGCAATCCTCAATCTTACCTTCATCGTCCGCTTGGACGAAACGCGTCTTAGTCGGACTGCTTTATTTAATTGCCTTTTATCTGGTGTTTACCATCTACTTACAGGGTGAAATTCTATTTGCCTTAGTTACGCTCGTGTTAGTAACCGCCGGCATTTATGTGTTTAGCTCGCAAAAGGCTTACCGCTGGCGTTATCTTTTCCCCGGTGTATCGGCAATCGGTATTTTTGTCGTCTTTCCGTTACTTTGCACGGTAGTGATTGCCTTTACCAATTATAGCGGCTCCAATCAGCTTTCGTTTGAGCGGGTGGTTAGCCAATTAAAAAGCCAAACCTATTTTTCTGGCGAGCGTTTCGATTTTAAATTGTTGGATAACGGGCAGGGGCAGCATCAAATGGCATTACAAAATGCACATTTGCAAAAAATCTATCTTTCCGACCCGCTTGTCTTGTCGGATTTAGCGGCGGACATCAAGGTGGCGGAAGTTGCCGAACTGCCGAGCTTGCCGGTTGCCCCGTTGAAAGTTATCACCCAAAACCGTCAAGCATTGCAAAATGCCAATGTGGTGTTACCGAGCGAAGAGAGATTGACGATGAGTTCGTTACGCCAATTTTCGCAGCAGAGCGCCCGCTATCATTTTGACGAAACCACCCAGATTTTAACCAATCAAGAAACGGGCGAGCGTTATCAGCCGAATAACGACATCGGTTTTTTTCAACAAATTGACGAGCAAGGGCAATTTAGTGCCAAACGCTTGGAGCCGGGTTATACCGTCGGGGTGGGCTGGCAGAATTTCATCAAAATTTTAACCGATGAAGGCGTGCAGAAACCCTTTATCCAAATTTTTATCTGGACGGTCATTTTCGCCCTGCTCACCGTGGTGTTTACAACTTTACTCGGAATGATCTTCGCATCGTTAGTCCAGTGGGAAGCCTTGAAAGGCAAAGCGGCTTACCGTTTATTGCTTATCCTGCCTTATGCTGTGCCGGGCTTTATCTCCATTTTGGTGTTCAAAGGTTTATTCAACCAAAGTTTCGGCGAAATTAACCTGATTTTAGACACCCTGTTTGGGATTCGTCCTGAATGGTTTAACGATCCCTTCCTTGCCAAAATGATGTTGTTAATCGTCAATACCTGGTTGGGTTATCCGTATATGATGATCGTCTGTATGGGCTTGTTGAAAGCGATCCCGCAAGATCTCTACGAAGCCTCGGCAATTGACGGTGCAAGCGTATGGCAAAATTTCACCAAAATTACGATGCCGATGTTGATTAAACCGTTGATGCCGCTAATGATTGCCAGCTTTGCGTTTAACTTCAATAACTTCGTCTTGATCCAGCTCTTAACCCAAGGGCGCCCGGCAATGATCGGCACGAGTACACCGGCAGGGCATACGGATTTATTGGTGAGCTATACCTACCGTATCGCCTTTGAAGGCAGCGGCTCGCAAGACTTCGGCTTGGCAGCGGCGATTGCGGTAATCATCTTCTTACTCGTAAGTGGCTTGGCATTATTCCAAATTCGTTTAACCAAGTTACAACAGGATTAACCCTTTTGACAGCGGGGCAAAATCCTGCCCCACTTAACCATTTTTAATAGGAAAGTCTTATGGCGATTGTTCAACCGAAATCAATGAAAGTGCGTTTATTTGCCACTCATCTTTTTCTGATCGGCTTTTGTGCGCTGATTATGTTTCCGTTACTGATGATTTTAGGCATATCCCTGCGTCCCGGTAACTTAGCGTTAGGGGAAATTATCCCCAGCCAAATTTCGCTCGAACACTGGAAATTGGCACTTGGCTTTAGCGTAACCAATGCCGACGGCAGTGTTATGCCACCGCCGTTTCCGGTACTATTGTGGCTATGGAACTCGGTGAAAGTTGCGGGGGTAACGGCAATTATTACCCTTTCACTGTCCACCACTGCTGCTTATGCCTTTGCCCGCCTGCGGTTTGCCGGTAAATCAATGTTGCTGCAAAGTATGTTGATTTTCCAAATGTTTCCGGCGGTGTTATCGCTGGTCGCCCTCTATGCCTTGTTCGACCGCTTAGGGAATTATGTGCCGTTTTTAGGGTTGAATACCCACGGCGGGGTGATTTTCGCTTACCTAGGCGGGATTGCAATGCACGTTTGGACGATCAAAGGCTACTTTGAAACGATCGACAAATCCCTCGAAGAAGCCGCTGCCCTAGACGGCGCAAGCCCGTGGCAAACTTTCCGCTTAATTTTATTGCCGTTATCCGTGCCGATTTTAGCGGTGGTATTTATCCTCGCCTTTATCTCAGCGATTATTGAAGTGCCGGTTGCCTCGCTCTTGCTGCGTGATGTGAGCAATTACACCTTAGCGGTGGGAATGCAGCAATATCTGCACCCGCAAAATTACTTATGGGGCGACTTCGCCGCTGCCGCTATTCTGTCGGCAATCCCGATTACGTTGGTCTTCATTATTGCGCAACGCTGGTTAGTGGGCGGTTTAACCGCCGGCGGTGTGAAAGGTTAGTTACACGGACGGGCGGACATTCAGTTTACCCGCTTTAAGCGAAATAGGACATTAGAATGAAATATACTCACCCTTTTCTGTATCGTTATTTTGTTGATGAACACGGTCGCCGAGTTTATGCTGATCCAAAGGTTTACCAAAATATCAGTGCTTTGCTCGGTTTGCCAAAAAGTCGCCGGATCTTACCGCTTGTGAAGGTGGTCAAACAGGGCGAACCGGTGTTTATCCCGTTGTTTGTGGCGGATCGTACCCGCAAAATCCACGGACATTACCAACTTAGCCTTGAAAACGGCGAACAGCTCTGCGGCAAAATTAAGCGTAATAGTATTGAATTGCCCTGTGATCTCCCGTTAGGCTATCACCAACTGACATTATCTGGACATAGCGCTCAATGTCGGCTTATCGTTACGCCTAAAACGGCATTTCAGCCCGCCGAATTGCAGCAAAAACAGAAATTATGGGGAGCAATTTTACAGCTCTACACCCTGCGTTCCGAGCAGAATTGGGGGATTGGCGATTTTGGCGATCTGCAACAGTTTCTCACCAAAATTGCTGAAAAAGGCGGTGATTTTGTCGGTTTAAACCCGATTCACTCGCTTTTTCCGGCAAATCCGGCAGGGGCAAGCCCGTACAGCCCCTCTTCTCGCCTCTGGCAAAACATTATTTATATTGATGTGAATCAAGTTGATGCCTTCCAACAAAGTGATGCGGCACAGCAGTGGTTTCACTCCGCCGAGGTTCAGCAGCAATTACAAGCCGCGAGAGTCAGCGACTATGTGGATTATGAACAGGTTATGCGGTTGAAGCTCACCGGCTTGCGTTTTGCCTATCAACAATTCAACCAGCAGCCCCAATCTGAATTTGAGCGTTTTATTGCCGACAATGGCGAAACCTTGAAAATTCAAGGCACGTTTGATGCCTTGCATCAATGGTTGAGCGAGCAATTTAGCGAACAATGGGGCTGGAATTGCTGGTTTGCAGAATATCAGGATTATCGCACCGCTTGCGTAGCAAAATTTCAAACGGAGCAGGCGGATTTAGTCCGTTTCTATATGTGGCTGCAATTTATTGCCGAGCAGCAACTCAAAGCCTGTAATGATACCGCGCAACAGCTCAATATGCCGATCGGGTTTTATCGGGATCTGGCGGTTGGCGTGGCGGATAACGGTGCTGAAACGTGGGCGGATAAAGATCTCTACGTTTTAGGCGCTTCGGTCGGCGCACCGCCGGATATTATGGCACCGCAGGGGCAAAATTGGGGGCTTTCGCCGATGCACCCTGAAGTATTGCAAGCGAGAGGCTATCAACCTTTTATTGATTTACTGCGTGCCAATATGAAACACTGCGGCGCATTACGTATCGACCACATTCTCGGTTTTGTTCGAATGTGGTGGGTGGCGAAAGGCGAAAGTGCCAAGAACGGCGCTTATGTGCAATATCCGCTGGAAGATTTGCTCTCGATTTTGGCATTAGAGAGCCAACGCCATCGGTGTTTGATTATCGCCGAAGCGTTAGGCACAGTGCCGAAAGGAATGCTGGAAAGCCTTGCGGCAAAAGGTATTTTGGCTTACAACATTTTCTATTTTGAGTACGATCAACACGGCAGCAAACCGTTGGCGCATTATCCTTATTCAGCAATGACGACCCTAAGTACCCACGATTTACCGACCGTCAAAGGCTACTGGCAAGGTTATGATTTTGAATTGGGGCAAAAATTCGGCGTGTACCCAAATGAAAAGGTGCTAGAAATCTTAAAGCGGACACGCCGGCACAATAAGGCGGATATTCGCCGTGCCGTTGAGCAATCGGGGCAGCCATTAGAAGCCGACAGCGACAATGTCAGCCAAACCTTCAACCACCAATTACAAAGCTATGTGGCGGCGACTAACAGTGCCTTGTTCGGCACGCAGCCGGAAGATTGGCTGAATATGCTTGAGCCGGTCAATATCCCCGGCACAAGCACCGAGTACCCGAATTGGCGGCGTAAATTAAGCAAAACCACAGCGGACATCTTTGCCGATCCTGCTATTCAAACCCTGCTCGCCGAGATTGAACAGAAACGCAAAGGCTAACCGGCATTCGATTATCCCCATCTGTTATTGTCCGTTCGGGCAAAATTAACGTACAATGCTCAAGACAGTTTCTCGGAGCATTGTATGTTAGCTGATATTTTAACCGTTTTAGTCGCTGCAGAGCATTTTTACATTCTCTATTTGGAAATGTTTGCCCTTGATAGTGCGGCGGCACGGCGGATTTTCCGCCTTAATGACAGTGATCTTGCCAACCCGAAAATCCGCACACTGTTTGCCAATCAAGGCTTGTACAACGGTTTTCTAGGCGCAGGGCTGGTGTTTTCACTCTGGATTCAGCAACCTCTCGTGATTGATTTCTTTCTTATTTGCGTTATTATCGCGGCTGTTTACGGTGCGTTCACCGCCAATCGCAGCATTTTATTCAAACAAGGCTTGCCGGCGGTGCTGGCGTTCATCACCCATCTGTGGGCGTGTTGAACGCTGACAAGCGGTCGGATCATCAGCCGTTTTTGCAAAAGGAGCAACAATGTTGAAACTTTATGTTAATCCCCCGAAATCCTCGTGGTCGCTACGGGTTTGGATTTTATTGAAACAATGCGGTATTCCGTTTGAGCAGATCAATGTTGCTTACCTTGATGACAAAGCCGCCCAACGCACGCAATTTCTTACCTTTTCGCCCACCGCCAAAATTCCCGTTCTGCATTATCAAGATCAGATTATTTGGGACAGCCTTGCGATTGTTGAATTTATCGCCGAACATTACCCGCATATTTGGGCGCAGGATTGGCAGGCACGGGCGTGGTCTCGCTCGGCGTGTGCGGAAATGCACGCCGGATTTGAACATTTGCGAAATATTTGTGATTTCCGACCGCTTGATCGGGTAGAATTAGCGGATATTACGCCCGAACTGGCTGCGGAACTGGCAAGATTGGACACACTTTGGCAGCAAGGGCTTACCCGATTTGGCGGAGACTACTTGGCGGGCGACCGTTTTACGGCGGTAGATGCGTTTTTCGTTCCCGTTGCGCTGCGGATTGAAACCTACGGCTTGCAACATTACTTTAGCCCGGCATCGTTAAGGTATCAGCAACGCTTGCTCGGTTTGACAACCCTCGCCGAGTGGCTGGCGGCAAAGCGATGATTGACTATAATGCCCATTTAACTATTTTGGTCTAGCTCGCAGTTGAGTGCACGGGTGAGAAAGATTGGATTTGCCGATACTTTAGAAGGAAATCAAAATGTTGGATTTTACGCCGTTAGAGAATGCTATTTTCCGTTTAGATGAGGGATTAGCCCGTTATTTGCAAGATGTGAGCGATATTCAAATTCGAGACGGTTTAATTCAACGTTTTGAATTTACTTATGAATTAAGTCATAAGATGTTGAAACGCTATCTGATGGCTATTTCGCCCAATCCCGATTATTACGATACAATTAGCTTTCAAGATTTAATTCGTAGTGCCAATGAATATGGGCTATTACAGGGAAATTGGACGGATTGGAAACAATATCGGGAAATGCGTAGCCGTACTAGTCATACTTATGATGAAGCAACGGCTCTTACAGTTGTACAAGGCATACCGAAATTTCTCGCTGAAGTGCAATTTTTACAAATAACATTAAACGCACAAACAAAATGAGTAAACTGGCTATTCAGCCCGAACATTTGGCGATCGTTAAAGAGATTTTACAACGGGAAATTCCCCAATATACTGTTTGGGCATTTGGTTCGAGAGTGAAAAATACCGCTAAACCCTACTCGGATTTAGACTTGGTGATTATAAGCGAGCAACCGTTAAATTTAGCCACATTAGCCAATTTAAGCGAGGCGTTTTCGGAATCGGATCTGCCGTGGAAAGTGGATATTGTCGATTGGGCAACCACAAGCGGTCGGTTTAGGGAGATTATTTGTAAACAGTATGTAGTGTTGCAGGGATAACTGTTTGCATATATGCAATGTTTGATTTAGATGACAGAAAATAAATTAACCCATATTTCTATATTATCGACTTTGGTCAGCTTAGTCGTTTTCATATTGCTCTCTCCGGAAGGGGAAGAGCGTATAATATATATTGCTAATTTAACATTGATCTGGTTTAGTGATGATCCCGCAGCAATAATGGCGCTTTTGTTGTTCTTTTATGTTGAAATAGCATTATTTTTGCTCTCCCTATTACTGCTTTGTTTTAAACCTAAAACCTTAATGGGTCGTCCCATATCTTCTTATTTAAGTGGTATCTATATGGTATTAGCTTCGTTAATTCTACTAATACTAGGCTTTACGGTTTTAAAACTTATTTTTGGAAGTCATTAAAGTACAATACAAAATAGAAATATAGAAAAGAGAATAATTTGAATAGTAAAAATATCAATAATTGAAAAATTAAAAAACAAAATAGGAGCAAAAAATGTTACAAAAAGGCGATATTGGCGTCATCGGTTTAGCCGTAATGGGTCAAAATTTAATTTTGAATATGAACGACCACGGATTTAAGGTTATTGCATATAACCGTACCACAGCGAAAGTGGACGAGTTCTTAGCGGGCGCGGCGAAGGGGATGAACATTATCGGGGCATATTCGTTGGCGGATTTGGCTGACAAATTGGAAAAACCCCGCAAAGTAATGTTAATGGTGCGTGCCGGTGAGGTGGTCGATCAATTTATCGAAGCGTTACTGCCACACTTAGAACAGGGCGATATTATCATTGACGGCGGTAATTCCAACTATCCGGATACCAATCGCCGTGTGAAAGCGTTGGCGGAAAAAGGCATTCGCTTTATCGGTTCGGGCGTGTCAGGCGGGGAAGAAGGCGCAAGACACGGGCCGTCCATTATGCCGGGCGGTAACGAAGAAGCGTGGCAATATGTGAAGCCGATTTTACAGGCGATCTCTGCCAAAACCGATAAAGGCGAGCCGTGCTGCGACTGGGTCGGCAAAGAAGGGGCGGGACATTTCGTTAAAATGGTGCATAACGGCATTGAGTATGGCGATATGCAGCTTATTTGTGAAGCCTACCAGTTCTTAAAAGACGGCTTAGGGTTAAGCTATGATGAAATGCAAGCCATTTTTGCCGAGTGGAAGCAAACCGAACTGGATAGCTATCTGATTGATATTACAACGGATATTTTAGGCTACAAAGATGAAGACGGCACACCGCTTGTTGAAAAAATTCTCGACACCGCTGGTCAAAAAGGTACGGGTAAATGGACGGGGATCAATGCGTTAGACTTCGGTATTCCGCTTACCCTAATTACCGAGTCCGTATTCGCCCGTTGCGTCTCTTCTTTCAAAGATCAACGTGTAGCGGCGGAGAAATTGTTCGGTAAAACGATTGGCAAAGTGGAAGGCGATAAAGCCGTTTGGATTGAAGCGGTACGCAAAGCCTTACTCGCCTCAAAAATTATCTCTTACGCACAAGGTTTTATGTTAATTCGTGAAGCCTCTGAAAACTTCGGTTGGAATATCAACTACGGCGCAACGGCGTTATTATGGCGTGAAGGGTGTATTATCCGCAGCCGCTTCTTAGGCAATATTCGTGATGCTTACGAGGCAAATCCGGATCTGATTTTCTTAGGTTCGGACGATTATTTCAAAACTATTCTCGAAAATGCATTAAGTGATTGGCGTAAAGTGGTGGCAAAATCGATTGAAGTCGGTATTCCAATGCCGTGTATGGCATCGGCGATTACCTTCTTAGACGGCTACACGTCAGCCCGTTTGCCGGCAAATCTGCTGCAAGCACAGCGGGATTATTTCGGGGCGCACACCTACGAACGTACCGATAAACCGCGCGGCGAGTTTTTCCATACCAACTGGACAGGGCGCGGCGGCAATACCGCTTCAACGACGTATGATGTCTAATTAGGCGAAACGAAAAGGGATTGAATGGCGTTCAATCCCTTTTATTTTTCTTATATTGTATCAATCAGACGGACGCTGCTACGTCCGTCATCACATCAAGCCTAATCTATTTTAGCAGTGCGACTTCGACAGCCGTGTAAAAAATCGGGCGGATCTGACCGCTTGTATTAAGAATACATCGCCTCAATTTGCGTGCGGTAGCGTTCCAAGATCACTTTGCGCCGCAGTTTAAGCGTTGGGGTGATTTCCTCCATTTTGGTGCTGAACGCTTGCGGCAATAGGGTGAACTTTTTGATCTGCTCAAAGCCGGCAAGCTCTTTTTGCAATTCGTTGATCCGCTTTTCAAACATCTGAATAATATCGGAATGTCTGATTAGCTCCAAACGATCCTGATATTTAATATTTAACTGTCTGGCGTAATCTTCAAGGCTGTCAAAACACGGCACAATCAGTGCGGAGACATATTTCTTGGCATCGGCAATAACTGCAATTTGCTCGATAAATTTGTCTTTCGCCAGCTTGCCCTCAATGTATTGCGGTGCAATATATTTGCCGTTAGAGGTTTTCATCAGCTCTTTAATCCGATCGGTGATATAAAGATTGCCCTCGGCATCCATTTCGCCGGCATCGCCGGTTTTGAGAAAACCGTCTTCGGTAAAGGCTTGGGCGGTTTCCTGCGGTTTTTTATAGTAGCCGCGCATAACCGAGCCGCCTTTAACTAAAATTTCATTCTCGGCACTGATTTTGACCTCTAAATTCGGCATTGGCGTGCCGATAGAGTGCGGGTTGAAATGGTTTTCTGCCCAGCAGGAAATGGTCGCTGTGGTTTCCGTCATTCCGTAGCCTAATTTCACATTCACGCCGATGCTGTGGAAAAAGAGCGCAATAGACGGTTCAAGTTTCGCCCCGCCACAAGGCATCATTCGGATACGTCCGCCGAGCAAAGCCCGCAATTTTGAGAGTACCAGTTTATCGGCTAAACGGTGCTGCCATTTCAGCCAAGGGGACGGCGATGAAGCACGGAAATAGCGCTCACCCACTTTCACCGCCCAGTGAAACAATGCACGGCGATGAAGCGGGGCTTTTTGCACTTTATCCCATACCGCCGTGTAGATTTTTTCGTAAAGACGAGGGACGGCACACATCAAGGTCGGTTGGGTTTGCTCAAGGGCCTGGCGAACTTGGTTGGTGTCTTCCAAGTAGCAATTTACTGCGCCACGGTGGAAAACATAAGCAATCCACGCTCGCTCGAAAATGTGCGAAAACGGCAGAAAAGAGAGGGAGACATCATTTTCATCGACATTGGGTAGGGCTAAATCGTGGGCTTGGAGCTGGTGGGAAAGGTTGGCGTAATCCAGCATTACCCCTTTTGGCTCGCCTGTCGTGCCGGATGTGTAAATCAAGGTGAAGAGATCGGACAGTTGTTTGTCGGCTAAACGTTGTGCGAGCAACTGCGGCTGCGGCGCAACGTTGATGAAATCGTCCCAATGGCACGCAAGGGGGTGTTGGTTCAGTGCAATATCCGATTTCATCGCCACAATTTTGGTTAATTGTGAACAGTTGTGCGCTATTTCGATTGCGAGGTCAAATTGCTCTTGATCGCCGACAAACAGGATTTTAATGTCCGCATCATTGATAATATATTGCAGTTGTTTGGCGGTGTTGGTGGCATAAATCGGTACGGCGACTGCTCGAATTTGCATTGCGCCGATATCGGTGATCGTCCAACGGGGCATATTGTGGGCAAAAACACCAATTTTATCTTGAATATCAATGTGTTGTGCGAGTAGTGCATAAGAGAGGCGGTCGATTTGTTGCTGGAAATGTTGCCAGCTCATTTCTTGCCATCGCCCGTTTTCGATAAATTTTAATGCGGTACGCTGAGCCAGTTTTTGTGCCTGCTCACGCACTCGATTGACAAAATGCAATGCTAACGATGCCATTTTGTGTCCCTTATTATTTCAGCTTACAAATGTTCGCTAATATAATGCTTTGAGAAGAAAAAATCTATAAAAATATGAACAGTTGTAAGCTGAAACGAGAAAAGAGTGTATCAAATGAGAGCTGAAAGCAACAAGCGGTCGGTTTTTGAGGGGATTGCGGTATTATGTAGCAAATGCACAAAAATAGACATTTTAACAGAATTAGGGACACACTGCGTGTGTCCTTTATAAAAATCAAATTATTTCAATAGGTTAAAATCCGGACACACGCAGTGTGTCCCTACAAGTGAAAAAAACAACTTTGTGCAACTGCTACATAATATTGGGGAATTGTGCAACGGACGCGGGCATAGCGTCCGTTCGATAAGAAAAAGGCAACCCGATAAATAGCAAGAAATATCGGTTTGGGCAACGGCGGTATTATTGCAAATTATTTCGCTAAACCGACCGCTTGTATGTGCCTATTTAGGCATTAGACGAAGGCGTTACCGGCGAAGTGAACAGCCGTAGCAGCGTATAACCTAGCACGGCGGAGAGTCCGGAGCCGATTAAAATACCTAAGCGGGCGAGGGAAATGAACTTACCGTCCGCTTCTTCGCCGCCAAATGCCAGACCGGCTAAGAACATTGACATTGTAAAGCCGATACCGCATAGTACCGACACGGCAAAAATTTGCTTGAAGTTGATCCCGTCCGACAGTTTGGCGATACCGAGTTTTACCGCAAAGTAGCTAAAGCCGAAAACCCCGACTGTTTTACCGATTAGCAAGCCTAATGCTACCCCTAGGGTGAGCGGCGAAGCAAGCGTATTGAGGCTCATTCCGGCTAATGAAACGCCCGCATTTGAGAAAGCAAAGAGCGGTAAAATAATGAATGCACACCAAGGGGCAAGAATATGTTCAAACTGCTCCAACGGTTTCTCGCCGTTCTTGCCTTTCAGCGGGACGCAGAAGCCGATAATAACGCCGGCGAGGGTGGCGTGTACGCCCGATTTTAATACCGATGCCCATAACACAAGTCCGACAACGATATAAGCACAGATAGCGGTTACTTTCAGCCGATTCATTATGACTAATAAAATAATGGCAATGGCGGCGGAAATCAGCGCAGCGGTGCTTAATTCGTGGGAGAAGAAAATGGCGATCACCACGATAGCGCCGAGGTCGTCAATAATCGCAAGGGCAAGCAGGAAAATTTTCAGGGCAAACGGCACACGTTTACCCAACAAGGCTAAAACACCTAGAGCAAAGGCAATATCCGTTGCCATTGGGATTGCCCAGCCTTGCTGAAATTCGGGCGATTCTTGGTTGAGCAGGGCAAACACTAACGCCGGCACGAGCATTCCGCCCAACGCACCAATCGCCGGAAAAATCGCCCTCTGGTAGCTTGAGATAGCGCCGATCAGCATTTCCCGCTTCACCTCTAAGCCAACCAAGATGAAAAAGACCGCCATAAAGCCGTCATTCACCCACATCAGCAAGGGTTTATGAATACTGAATAAGCCGATTTGAATACTTACCGGCAAACTTAAAAAATCAAAATAAAGGGTTTTCAACGGGCTATTAGCAAATAAAATAGCCAATGTTGCAAAGGCGAGCAGTAAAATACCGCTTGCCGATTCCAACTGCAAGAACTTCTTTACGGATTGAATCATAGGCTCTCCTTGTAAAAAATAAGCTATAACATATTGAAAATCAAACTATTCTTTTAGCAAAATATGCTTTTAAGATCAAGCATAACCGTTTAAAATCGTTCTACATTTCAAGAGGGGGAGAAAAATGTCTCAAGAATGGCTTTACTGGGCGTTGGCATCGGCGGTATTTGCCGCGTTTACGGCAATTTTTGCCAAAATCGGATTACAGGGGATTGATTCCGATTTTGCCACCTTTATCCGAACCCTTGTGATTTTAGTGGCGTTGTGTGCTTTTCTGACATATAGCGGCAAATGGCAGCCATTCGGCACATTAACCGGCAAGCATTGGGTATTTTTGATTTTGTCCGGCTTGGCAACCGGGTTATCTTGGTTAGCGTATTTCAAAGCGTTACAGATGGGGAATGCGGCACAGGTTGCGCCGATTGATAAATTCAGCGTCGTGTTGGTAACGATTTTTGCGGTGTTATTTCTCGGTGAACGCCCCAATTTGCAAGAGTGGCTTGGAATCGGCTTGATTACAGGCGGGGTAGTGCTTTTTGCGATTAAGCGATAAATTAGCCTTGATCTTTGCGGTGTTTGCCGTTAAAATTCGCACTCTTTTTATAATTCTCCCTTGGCTAATGCCAACGTTAATATTTTTTAGGTATAACAAATGAAACGTACATTTCAACCCTCTGTATTAAAACGTGCGCGTACACACGGTTTCCGTGCTCGTATGGCAACTAAAAACGGTCGTCAAGTATTAGCACGTCGCCGTGCTAAAGGTCGTAAGAGCTTATCTGCATAATTGCTTTGCGCTAAACGTGCTGTGAATAAGTTCACTTTTACTCGGGAGCTGCGTTTGTTAGCTCCCCTTCAATTTAAGGCGGTATTTGAACAGCCGCAACGTGCCAGTACCCCTCAACTCACTCTATTAGCCCGTCAAAACCAAGCAGAATTTGCCCGCTTAGGTTTAACTGTGGCGAAAAAACATCTCAAAAGAGCCCACGACCGCAATCGGATTAAACGGATTGTGCGGGAAAGTTTTCGTTTAAAACAACACGATTTACCCGCCTGTGATTTTGTCTTTGTCGCCAAAGCCGGTATCGGCAAATTGAGCAATCAAGAGCTGTTCTCAACCCTCGAAAAATTATGGCAACGCCACATTCGCCTCGCCCGTCAAGCAAAATAGCCACAGCCGGTTGGCTTGCGAAAATAATGCTGGGGCTGATTCGCTTTTATCAATATGTGATTAGCCCGCTGATTGGGTCTCGCTGCCGCTTTTATCCAAGCTGCTCCCAGTATGCTGTTGAGGCAATTCAGCGCTTCGGTGCTGTGAAAGGCGGTTGGTTGACGTTAAAACGCATTGTGCGTTGTAATCCGCTCAGCGAGGGGGGAGAAGATCCTGTCCCGTGCTGTAAAGCACATCAACCTGTTACAAAAAACGACCGCTAACCGACCGCTTGTTTTGGATTAACCGAGCACTGCCAACTTTTCTAACACTTGTTCGGGCGAGATATTTGCCATTCCCTGTGCCGTGAGGTAATGCTGATTTTTGCCGTAAGCGCCGATCAGTTTCGGATCGGTTGCCCCGTATAAAATCACATTGGGTTTATCCAATGCGGCGGCTAAATGGCTCAATCCGGTATCGACTGAAATCACGGCTTGCGCGTGGGCAATCTGCGTTGCCAGTGCCGTCAGGCTTAATTTCGGTAACACCTGAATTTGTGGATTGTCTTGTGCCAAGCGTTCAGCCCGTTGCCGTTCCGCCTCGTTTCCCCAAGGCAAGCGGATATGCCAGCCCTCGTTGGTAAGTGCTTGCAATGTCGTGTGCCAATGGCTTTCCGGCCAATGTTTATCGGGGCGGGTAGTGGCGTGAATCGCGATGAGGTAAGCGGTCTGATCGGCTTGGTTTTTTGTAAAATGGTGAGCGATACCGTAATCGCCCGTTTTTTCGGCTAACCGATAGCCAAGGGCGGCAGCAAACAGTTGGCGGATACGCTCAACGGCATGTTGCTGATAGGGAATGTGAAAGGTGTGATCGTAGCAATAATGGCTTAATCCTTCCCGTGAGCTCTGCTTGTCGTAGCCGAATTTTTGCCCTCTTGCCAAGCGGGTGGCAAATAATGCACTTTTCAGTAAGCCTTGTGCGTCAATCACTGCATCGTAATTGGTTGCCTGTAATTGTTGCTTATAGGCAAACCATTGTCGCCACGTTTGGCGTTGAAACAGGTGCTTGCGCCATAGGCGAATAGCAATCGGAATCACATTTTGTACGGCACTATGCCAGCGGGGAATTTCAGCAAATGCCGGCTCGACCACCCAATCAACTTGTAAATTGGGGATTGCTCGTTGAGCATCAGTGAGCGCGGGTAGGGCGTGAATGATATCGCCCATTGAGGAGGTTTTGACAAGGCAGATTTTCATTGGGCTAACAGGGCGTTTAGTTTTTCCAATACCAGCTCCGGCGTAATATCAATCAAACTTTGATGATAGCCTTCGCTGCTTTCGCCTTTGCGGATTTTAATCAATCCCCCCTCAATTAAACGGATAATGACCGCATTATCGGCAAGTGGCGGTGTATATTGCGGGCTGGTCGGGCCATAGAGTGCGACCAGTGGACGTTTCAATGCCGCCGCAATGTGCATTAAACCGGAGTCATTGCTGACCACTGCTTTACAGGCGGAAAGTAAATCAACGGCTTGGTTGAGGTTGGTTTGTCCGGCTAAATTGAGGCAGTAGCGTTGCAGGCTTTCCGGCAATGCCGAGCGGATTTGTTCGCCGACTGCTTCATCTTTTTGCGAACCGAATAATTGCACCGCATAGCCTTGTTCAATCAGTTTTTCGGCAAGGGCGGCATAGTGATAGTGGGGATAACGCTTGGCGGGGCCAAATTCTGCCCCCGGACAAAAACCGATCGCCTCACGCTGTTCGGCATAGGCGAGTTGTTTGGCAAACGCCGTTTGGGTTTGCGTAACACTTTCATCGCTAACTTGCAGATAAGGGGTGTGAATCGGGAGTTGCTCGGCGGTCGGTATTTGATGCCGCTCAAATGCTAATGCCGCATAGCGTTGCACCATCATCGGATAGGCGTTTTTATTGTGGCGTAAATCATTGAGCAGCCCGTAACGCATCTCGCCCTTCCAGCCTCGCCGCTGCTTGATTCCGGCAAAAAAAGGGATAAAGGCGGATTTAAAGGAATTGGGCAGCACAATCGCCAAATCGTATTGATTTCGCAAATTTTTGCCTAAATGATACCGCTTGCACAGTTGGAAACTGCCGTGCCCGATTGGCATTGAAAGAGCCGTTCGCACCTCCGGCATCCGCTCAAGCAGGGGGCGACACCAATCGGGCGCGATTACATCAATCCGGCAGGCCGGTTCATTGCGTTTGAGCTGTTGATAAAGGGCGTGCGACATCATCATATCGCCCACCCAAGACGGGCCAATCACTAAAATATTCATTGTCTATCCTATTTTCGCACGCAGCCTTCCGCCAACACTTTTTGGCGATTATTTTTCAATGTGCCTGTTCCCTTGAAATCTTCCGTCCAAATCCAGCGGATATTACTGTATCGCTTGTGATTTTTAGTAACGGTTGAGGAGAGCTTGTAGGTGGTATGCCCGAAAGTTACATTGATCGTTTTCTTATTAAGCGGCTGAATACGGACACGTTGCTGATTTTTGCACTGGTAATTTAATGCCGTTCTCTCTTTAACAATCTGCCGATTTTCAGCGGGCGGCGGTAAAATAAACTGATGCTGTGCAGAGTCAATTTGAGCAATCGGCGACATTCCGGGCAGGGTGCAGCCGCTCAACAGGGCTATCAGTGAGGTGCAGAGAATAAGGTTAATTTTCCGGGTAAATTTCATTCGTTGTCCTTGATAAAGGCAAAAAGAGCAACGCGGAGTTGCGTTGCTCTTTGGTTTCTATTTAAAGGTATAACTGCCGTTGGCTTGGCGGATATATTTGCCGGCGCTTACGCTCATTTCGGCAACACGCCCGTTCTTATCCAAGCGTACCGTTACTTTTTCTCCGACCTTGAGGTTGCTGACCGCATTGTTCACCTTGCTCATTGCATTGACATCGGAGATATTCAGGTTGTTATCTCGGAAGACTTGCATTAACGACACCCCTTTCGGCACCGTGAGGGTCTTGCTGGAAACAATCGGGCTAGTCGGCTCTGCGGTTTTTGCCACCGCTGCCGGCGTCGGTTCGGTTTTCGGTTTCACCGTGCTGTGTGTTGTTTTTACCGGCGGAACGGCTTTTTCCGTTTTACTCGGCTCGGTTTTTGGCGGTGTCGGTTTTAACCGCTCCACTTTTTTCGGCTCGGCTTTTGCCGTTTCAGGCTGATAAATTACGCTGCCGCTCGTGTCCGGTTTCTTGATGGGTTCAACCGCAACCGGTTTTGCCACAGTGGTAACGGCTGTTGCTGCCGGTTCGGTTGGTTGGGCAGATTCCGTTGGTGGTGTAACAGCCGGCTGCTCCGCTTGAGCAGGGGCGGTAACATTTGCATTATTTTCCACAGATGTTACCGCTTGTTGTGCTTGCTCCGCCGCTGCAGTTTGTTGGACTTGCAATGCACGGGCTTCCTCTTCGGCACGTTTGGCTTCCGCTTCATCTACCGGGCGGAATTCAATCGGCAAACTGGTGCCTTGTTCCTGTAATGCTTCAACGCTCTTAGGCGTATTTGGTTTCAACAGGAAAAAGACCAGTAATAATGCAAGAGCCAGCAAAAGCACTAACAGTAAACGGCGGAATTTCGGCGGTACTTTGTCGGTTAAGGCTTTTTTCGGTTGTGTTGTATGTGCCGGAATCACCCGCTCAGCACTGTTTGTCGGCTCGGATTTAGCCGTATCGTTTGCCGGTGTATCCGATTGGGTCGGTTGTGGGTTTTCCGCCGGCTTTGTTGTTTGTTCAGGTTTTTCTTCAACCGGTGAGAACGCAAATCCGGCCGCTTTAGGCGGTGTAGATTGGGCACTTTCTTCGGTTTGAGCCGTTGGCGGATTTTCGTTGAGCATCGCCTTTTCTTCTAAGGTTGAAAGCGTTTGCGCCGCTTCCGCCGGACGTTTTAGCACAGGGGTGAATGTATGCCCCGGTGAAGTGTTGGAAGACACAGAAACAGAAATCGGGCTTTTAATATCAGCGGTATTTTGCACAGTAGGATTTGTTGGCGCTTTTTCACCAAATGTGGGTTCAATACGAGATTTATTTTGATTCATTGTCTTTTCCAAGATGATAATTTAAACAGAAAAATATCGCTATTCTAAAGGATTTCTCTATATTCGGCACGTTATTTTCAAAAAATTACGCTTGTTATGTGCGGCGATTTAATTTTTACGATCGAGATCGTAAAAATCATATTTGAACGTTGTTTTAACGTGTTCATCGGGCTAAGGTCTGCAGGCAATGTTGCAATTACAATCAAAAAGGAGCGAAAATGAAACGTTTTAAACCATACCGTTTGGGCATCTTACTTGGACTATTGAGTGCGGGCGTATTGGCGACAGAAGCCCCGCAACCGAGTAGTGTAACCGGCACGGCGGAGCAAACTCAATCATCACAGTTAAAACCCGCTGCGGCTAATCTGAACCAAGTGAATATCAATACCGCTACTGCGGCAGAAATTCAGGACAAATTAGTCGGCATCGGGGCAAAAAAAGCGCAAGCGATTGTCGAATACCGTGAGAAAAATGGACGTTTCTTAAATGCAGAGCAACTGACGGAAGTGTCCGGTATCGGCAAAGCCACGCTGGATAAGAATCGGGATCGGATTGTACTGGAATAGCTGAATCAAGCGGTCGGTTTCGACCGCTTTTTTGCAATACTACAATAGTATGTAGCAGTTGTACAAAGGTGTTTTTATTCACTTGTAGGGACACACTGCGTGTGTCCGGATTTTAACCTATTGAAATAATTTGATTTTTATAAAGGACACACGCAGTGTGTCCCTACATTCTGTTAAAATTTCTATTTTTTGTGCATTTGCTACATAATACCGCAATACTATGCCGTAATATGAATAGAAGAGGCTATTATCTATTTTGCGAAAAATGACACGGAAATGACCGCTTGCCTGTGGCATTAGCGTGTGCCATAGACCACAATGGTTTTGCCGTGGGCGGAGATCAGCCCGTCATCTTCCAACATTTTCAAAATTCTGCCGACCGTTTCCCGTGAGCAGCCGACCATTTGCCCGATTTCTTGGCGGGTAATTTTGATCTGCATTCCTTGCGGGTGGGTCATCGCATCGGGCATTTTGGCTAGGTTCATCAATGTTTGGGCAATACGTCCGGTAACATCAAGAAACGCAAGATTGCTGACTTGGCGGGAGGTCATTCGTAAACGGCGGGCCATTTGGGCGGAGAGATACATCAAAATATCCGGATTAAGATGCACTAACTGTTTGAATTTCTTATAGGAAATTTCCGCAATCTCACAGTTGCCCTTGCTGCGTACCCACGCCGTGCGCGGCTGGATTTTTTCTTCAAATAAGCCGATTTCACCGACAAATTCTCCCTGCCCTAAATTCGTCAGCAGCATCTCTTTGCCTTCATCATCTTTGATGAACACGGAAACCGCCCCACTGATAATATAAAATAGAGATTGCGCATCTTCACCTGCGTGGATAAGGGTATATTTGGCAGGGTAGCGGTGGATGTGGCAATGTGTCAAAAACCATTCAACCGCAGGGTCGTGAATAGACGGAGGCGGGCTCACATTTTCCAGTTGCGCTGTTGAAATTGAAACATCTTTCATAAGATCCTCTGAACTGACTTTACCGAGAGAACATATCTAAATGTAAAGATTCTACCACGAAATTTACATATTCCCTAAGAAAGATTTTTTATCTTTAATATCAAGGCTTTGATGAAGTTCTGACCAAACAATGACGGCTTTATCCGCTTCAAGTAATGCCATTAACCTTGCCCGCTTTTCTGCTAGGGTGAGTTCTTGTTCGCCGTAGTCGGTGCCTTCACGCAAGATAACGGAATCCAGTACATTCGAGAGGGTTGTTTCTTCCAATGATTGCCAAGGGATAATCATTATATTTCCTTAATAAATTTCAGCGGTTTTTTAATGAGGTTGATGCCTTTCAATGATGCTACGCCATTCCAGATTGTGGTAGTGCCAGTAAAAATGTCTAAAACGCATCGGATAGCCGGGTAACCAAGGTTTTGCCGCCGTATTATAATGGAGAATAAGCGGAATATCCTCCCCGATATCTTCAATTAAGTCCGCTTGATATTGGTTGACGAAATCCAATCCTAATTGGTAATTCACATAGGGGTGTAGCGGTTGCCAATGCGGTCTAAACAATGCGTTTAATACATATTGATCTGCCCCGTTTTTAATTTGTTCGGAATGAGTTTGATGATATGCCATCGCCTTTTGGGTAATATTTTCTGCTTTCCAACGTTGATTATTGATGAGTAATACGCCGGCATTAAATTCTGCCGGATTGATCGGATCAACTACCGCACCGACAAAATTATCTTTTAAATCAACCTGATAAAGCATATCTAAGTTGCCGTTTACGATGACATCGCAATCTAAATAGAGAGTGATCTCGTCCGCTAAAAATTGCGGAATAAAATAGCGAAAAAAGGTTGAATCCGAGGCGATATGCTCGAATGTAGTATAGTGTTTGATTTCTTCGCAATTGACTTTGATATCGTAAATATGGCACTCAATTTGGTTGAGATAGCGGTTTAAATAATCAAACCATTCCGTCGGAAAATCCCGATTTAATACATAAAAGCGTAAATGGGTATTATGATAACAAATTGATTTTATTGTTGTTATCAGTTGTGTTGCAAAGCGGCTATCTGCCGCTAAAATAATACTGTTTGTTTGTTTGTTTGTTTGTTTGTTTGTTTGTTTGTTTGTTTGTTTGTTTGTTTGTTTGTTTGTTTGTTTGTTTGTTTGTTTGTTTGTTTGTTTGTCATACATAATATTTCCTAACGTTATTATTTGTCTTTGGTATTATTTAGCAAATCCATAAAAATCGCTATTTTAATGCAAATATAGGGACGCTACACTCGCGTCCATTAGTAAATCAAATTATTCCAATGTGTTATCAATGGACGCAAGTGTGGCGTCCCTACAATGTGAGCGAAATTCACGTTTTTGAAATGGTTAAGGTTTAATAAAATACTGGCTTGATTAACGCCCACTGCTTTTCAAAATGTTGGTGTTGGTTAAACTGAAAATTAGAACGCACCAACCGTAAAAATTGCCCTTCGCAAAATGTGACCAAATAGCCGGCTAATGCGCGTTCATCGTTGAATGCCCGCCCTTCGCGTAATTTTCGCATTTGCAGAATGTTCATAAATTGCAGCTCTAAGCCGTCAAAAAATTTTGCGATACGGGATTTCAACATTGCATCTTCAAACATCAAGGCGTGTCCGGTGAGAATACGGGTAACGCCGGGGTTTTTCTGGGCAAAGTCCAAAATAGTTTGCAAAATTGCCTTTATTGCCGTTTCCGTATCGTTTTGGCGTTTGCTGACATTGATATAGCCGTTGAGCGTAAATTCAATCCGCTCAATCAAGGCTTCAAACATTTTGGTTTTGCTCGGAAAATAGCGGTAGAGCGCCCCCTCCGACACACCGACCGCCTTGGCAAGACGCTCGGTAGTAACACGTTGCATTCCCGTTTCGGCATTGAGCAAGCCGATTAACACCTCTAAAACTTGTTGCTGACGCTCTTTGATCGACTTTTTCGGCATTTTAACCGTTGGGGTTACCGTGGTGATCTCGTTATTGTTTGCCTGAATGTCCAAAACCGCCCTCGCCTCGTTCTGTTTGTTGAAAATCATTGACTAAATTAAATTGTGCCTGCACCACCGGTACAAACACCATTTGCGCAATGCGGTCGCCCACGTTTACGGTGAACGGCTGATCGCCACGATTCCACAGGGATACCATTAGCGGCCCTTGATAATCGGAGTCGATTAGCCCGACTAAATTGCCGAGCACGATGCCGTTTTTATGTCCCAAGCCGGAGCGGGGCAGGATCACCGCCGCTAAATTAGGATCGGCGATGTAGATCGCGATGCCTGTCGGGATCAGCACGGTTTGCCCCGCTTCCACCGTAAGCGGCTGGTCAAGTAACGCCCGCAGATCCAAGCCGGCAGAGCCTTCTGTGGCATAAGTCGGGAGCGGAAATTCCGTCCCGATACGGCGGTCTAAAATTTTTAAGTCGATTTGCTTCATTTTTTGTTTTCCTATTGAGGTAAGCTGTGGCGGTAACGTGCCACAATTTCTTCGGCAAGTTGCACGGCAAGAGCGGATTTGTCCGCAAGCGGTAACATTTTCTCGCCATTTTGCCAAAAGAGGTGCAGGGCGTTTTGATCTTGCCCGAACACTTGCCCGCCCGATACATCGTTTGCGCAAATTAAGTCTAATTTTTTGCGGGTTAATTTGGCTTTGGCATAGGCGGCGACATTTTGCGTTTCGGCAGCAAAACCCACCACAAAGGGACGATTTTCCGTTAAATGCGCCACACTTGCAATAATATCGGGGTTTTTGACGAATGTGAGGGTGAATTTATCGTTGTCATCGGTTTTTTTGATTTTATGGGTGGCGACCTGTTCGACACGATAATCTGCGACGGCGGCGCAGCCGATAAAAATAGCATTTTTTGTGGCTAAACTGACCGCTTGCTCTGCCATTTCCAAGGCAGATTGAACGTCGGTACGTTGCACATTATCCGGTGTGGCAAGATGCACGGGGCCGGCGATGAGATGTACTTTTGCCCCACGTTTCGCGAAAGCGGCGGCGATCGCAAACCCCATTTTACCCGAACTGTGATTACTGATATAGCGTACCGGATCGATCGCTTCACGGGTCGGACCTGCGGTGATCACGACACTCAGATCCGCCCAATCCGATTGATTTGAAAAATGATCTCGGATCGCCTGCATTATTTCGGCAGGCTCTGCCATTCTGCCCGCACCTATATCGCCGCAGGCTTGAAAGCCGCTGTTCGGCCCAATCAACATCACGCCCTGTTCACGCAAATTTTGCAGATTTTGTTGCACAATCGACCGCTTGTACATCTGCTGGTTCATTGCCGGCGCAACTAAAATCGGTGCAGGGGTGGCAAGGCAGAGGGTAGAAAGGAGATCGTTGCCCATTCCAAGTCGTAAACGGGCAATAAAATCGGCGCTTGCCGGCGCAATGACAACCAAATCTGCCCATTTTGCCAATTCTATATGTCCCATCGCCAGCTCCGCTTGCGGATCGAGCAGTGAATTTGACACCGCATTGCCCGAAATCGCTTGTAAGGTGAGAGGCGTTACAAAGGCTTCGGCAGCGGGGGTGAGAACTACCCGCACCTCTGCTCCTGCCGTTTTGAGCAGGCGGACTAACTCAATGGTTTTGTAAGCGGCAATCCCGCCGGTAATGCCGACCACAATATGTTTATTTTTTAACATAGAATGCCTCATTGCTTGAGATAGTGCTATTGTACTGAAAATAGGTACTCACTCACAATCCCCTAATTTTGCGATCTGTATCGTAAAACCCACAATATGTCTTTGTGTGAATTGAAACGGCATTTTATGCTGATGCTTTCAATGAGACGGAGTAACGAAATGGCAAACTCGCCTTTAATGCCGAGAGAAAAATTATTAAAAGAGGGGGCAGCCGCCCTAACCGATGCCGAATTACTGGCAATCTTTTTACGCACGGGCATCAAAGATCTGCCGGTAATGGCATTAGCCGAAAGTGTACTAGTTGCTTTCGGTTCACTGCGGGGATTACTGACTGCGGATTTGGAGGCTTTTTGCAAACTGCGAGGGCTGGGGCAAACACAATATATTCAATTACAAGCCAGCAAAGAGATGACAAAACGCTACCTTTCTCAACAAATGGAGATGAGCGAAGCCATCACTTCGCCGGAATTGGCGGTGATGTATTTTCAATCGGAGCTGGAAGACAACGAGCGTGAAGTGTTTATGGTGCTGTTTTTGGATAATCAAAACCGCTTGATTAAAAAAGAAAAAATGTTTTACGGCACGATTAACCAAGCTTCCGTTCACCCCAGAGAAGTGGTTAAAGCGGCTTTGCGTTATAATGCGGCGGCGATTATTGTGGCGCATAATCACCCGTCCGGAAATTGTACGCCGAGCGGGGCGGATCGTTTTTTAACGCGTAAGATTGAAATGGCGTGCGATCTGGTCGATATCCGATTTATCGATCATATTATTGTCGGTAAGGGCGATTATTTTTCATTCGAGGAAGATAAGCTGGAACAGGAAATTTAACAAATTTCCCCTTGTAAGCGCTGACTAAAATCAGTATAATCCGCAGTCTTTAAAATAGTCTGTGGGTCGGGTTTTATACCTGACGAGGTAGTCGGAAGGCATTGCCCTGATAACCCGAACCATTTAGCTTAAGCTTAAGTAATATTGGAGAATTTCAAATGTCTAGAGTCTGTCAAGTAACAGGCAAGCGTCCGGCAGTTGGTAACAACCGCTCACACGCAATGAATGCGACAAAACGTCGTTTCCTTCCAAATCTTCACACTCACCGTTTTTGGGTTGAGAGTGAAAAACGTTTCGTAACCTTACGTTTAACGGCGAAAGGTATGCGTATTATTGATAAAAAAGGCATTGATGCAGTGTTAGCTGAAATCCGTGCTCGTGGTGAAAAAATCTAAGGAGCTAACTAATGGCAGCTAAAGGCGCTCGTGAGAAAATCCGCTTAGTTTCTTCTGCAGAAACAGGTCATTTCTATACAACAACCAAAAATAAACGTAATATGCCGGAAAAAATGGAAATCAAAAAATTTGATCCTGTTGTGCGTAAACACGTTATCTACAAAGAAGCAAAAATCAAATAATTTGCTGATGCTCATTTCAAACCCGACTGTAATCAGTCGGGTTTTTCTTTATTTGCTTAAATCGTACAGAAAAATGGTCGATTTCCGCAAAAAACACTTCCCTTTTTGCTAGAAAAATGTACTATTAGCCGCCCTTAAATATCCACGCTATTTAAGGCGTCGTTTCCAACCTATTTCCTCAGAAAGGATAGGGCAAAAACAAAAAAGCTGAAACGCTTTTTTTAATAAGTAGCGAGTCAAATGCCCCAAGGCGTCTTATCTTCCAGGATAAGAAAGCTTAGGCTTTCCGCAAGGCACCCGACTTATTTTTTTAACCTCTTAAAGAAGGTCTTTTTCAAATGACAAACACCCCTGTAAACCCGATTTCCCAAGCCACTAATGCCTATTATTTAGATCGCCAAAATCAAATGGAATCTAATGTGTGTAGTTATCCGAGAAAATTACCCCTTGCGATTGCCAAAGCACAAGGTTGCTGGGTAACCGATGTTGAAGGCAACGAGTATTTGGATTGTTTAGCCGGTGCGGGCACATTAGCCCTTGGGCATAATCACCCGGCGGTTATCCAAGCGATTCAAGATGTATTGGCGAGCGGTTTACCGTTACACACCTTAGATTTAACTACCCCGCTTAAAGATGCGTTTACTCAAGAATTGCTCGCTTTCTTTCCAAAAGATCAGTATCGCCTCCAATTCTGTGGGCCGTCAGGTGCGGACGGCACAGAAGCGGCGATTAAACTGGCTAAAACCTATACCGGACGGGGCAATGTGATCGCATTTTCCGGCGGTTATCACGGAATGACGCACGGCTCATTATCAATGACGGGCAATCTCAGTGCAAAAAATGCCGTACAAAACCTAATGGCGGGCGTGCAATTTATGCCCTATCCACACGAATACCGCTGCCCGTTAGGTATTGGCGGCGAAGCGGGTGTCGATGCTTTAACTTACTATTTTGAGAACTTTATTGAAGATGTGGAAAGCGGCGTGGTTAAACCAGCGGCAGTGATTTTGGAAGCGATTCAAGGTGAAGGCGGCGTAGTAACCGCACCGGTAAAATGGTTGCAGAAAATCCATGAAGTAACGCAAAAACACGGTATCGTCTTAATTTTAGATGAAGTCCAAGCCGGTTTCTGCCGTTCCGGTAAAATGTTCGCCTTTGAACACGCCGGCATTGAGCCTGATGTGGTTGTAATGTCTAAAGCTGTGGGCGGTAGCTTACCGTTAGCGGTATTAGCAATTAAAAAAGAGTTTGATGCGTGGCAACCGGCAGGGCATACCGGCACATTCCGTGGCAATCAACTGGCAATGGCAACGGGCTATGCATCATTAAAAATAATGAAAGAACAGAATTTGGCACACAATGCCGAGCAACGGGGGGCGTTCCTACAAACCGAACTCAAACGGCTAAGTGAGCAGTTCGGCTGTATCGGCAATGTACGGGGCAAAGGGCTGATGATCGGGATTGAAATTGTCGATGAACGCCAAACCAAAGATCGTATCGGCGCATATCCGGCGGATACCGAATTGGCGGCGGCGATCCAAAAAGCCTGTTTTAACCACAAATTATTGCTTGAGCGGGGCGGACGTGGCGGTAATGTGGTGCGGATTCTTTGCCCGTTAATCATCACTCAAGCCGAGTGCGAAGAGCTGATTAACCGCTTTAGTCAAGCGGTAGCAGAGGCATTGAAAGCGGTGAGAGGATAATAACTTAATTAAATGCTAGCTAATGCAAGTAATTGTTGAATTGATCCTGCAACTTATTGGGGAATATTTGGTGAAGAAATATAAGAAAATGAGTATCTACCTATCGGTAGGCTCGTTTTTACTCGTTTCTGTGTTTTTATTCTGTACTTCATCAGAGAAAATAGATGCAATCATAATAGCTGCTTTAGTGGCAGGATTTTTGTTTACAATCATTGCGTTAGCATTTTTTATTTTTTTGAAAGAATCAAAATGTACATATCTCAACGTATATCGAAGCGTTAATATAATAGATCACAAGTGCGTATTTACGGATTTTGGAATAAATAGAATGACAAATCTCTCCCAACACAAACAAGCGCTTTTTTGTAATGATGCGCAATCCATTGCTGATTATCAAACGGCGATGAATGAAGCCGTGCAAGCGGTCAGTGCTTGGCTAAAAAATGAAAAAATGTACACGGGCGGTAGTATCAAGCAGTTACGCTCGGAAATTGCCTTTAGTCCGTCAAAAACGGGGCTGGGCGTGCAAAAATCACTGGCACGCTTGGTGGATCTGTTTTTGAACAAAAGTTTGAAAGTGCATCACCCGCACTCGTTGGCGCATTTACATTGTCCGACGATGGTTGCCAGCCAAGTTGCCGAAGTGTTGATTAACGCCACGAATCAGTCGATGGATTCGTGGGATCAGAGTCCGGCAGGATCGCTAATGGAAGTGCAGTTGATCGATTGGTTACGCCAAAAGGTCGGCTATGGCACGGGACAAGCCGGCGTGTTTACCTCGGGAGGCACGCAATCAAACTTAATGGGCGTGTTGCTTGCCCGTGATGCGTGCATTGCGAAGCATTGGCAGCAGGCGGACGGCTCGGAATGGTCGGTGCAGCAGGCAGGATTGCTGCCCGAAGCGTTGGCAAAGGTGAAGGTGCTTTGCTCGGAAAATGCGCACTTTTCGGTGCAGAAGAATATGGCGATGATGGGGATGGGCTTTCAGTCCGTCATCACCGTGCCGTGCCGCTCAAATGCTCAGATGGACGTCGCGGCGCTTGCAAATATTATCCAAGAACAGACCGCTTACGGCAACATTATCGCTTGTGTGGTGGCAACTGCCGGCACAACGGATGCAGGGGCGATCGATCCTTTGGCGGAAATTAGTGAGATTTGCCAACAGGCAGGGATTTGGTTGCACGTTGATGCGGCGTGGGGCGGGGCGTTACTGCTTTCTAACCGCTACCGTCATTTCCTCAATGGCTTGGAGCGTGCCGATTCCGTTACCCTCGATTTCCATAAGCATTTTTTCCAAACCATTTCGTGCGGGGCATTTTTGTTGAAGGACGAGCATAACTACCGTTTCATTGATTATAAAGCGGACTATCTCAATTCCGACTATGACGAGCAGCACGGCGTGCCGAATTTGGTGGCGAAATCATTGCAGACCACCCGCCGTTTTGATGCGCTGAAATTGTGGTTTACGGTAGAAGCCTTAGGTGAAGAGCTGTACGGTTCGATGATTGATCACGGGGTCGATTTAACCCGCCAAGTTGCGGATTACATTCAGCAAACGGCAGGCTTAGAATTGCTGGTTGAGCCGCAATTTGCCTCCGTGCTATTCCGCGTTGTGCCACAGGGGTATCCGAGCGAGCATTTGGACGCTCTCAATCAAAATGTGGCGGACGAATTGTTTGCCCGCGGCGAAGCGAATATCGGCGTAACCAAAGTCGGTAATGTGCAGTCCCTCAAAATGACTACGTTAAGCCCGATTGCAACGCTTGATAATGTAAAAGCCTTACTTGCTCAAGTGCAAACCCAAGCGGACAAGATCAAAGAGGCGATTGCGAAAGGTGAATATATTCCGCCGATTGACTAGACAAGCGGTCGGTTAGGTTATCTTTTTTGCTTGATCAGATCTTGTAAACGGACGCCGGCGTGGCGTCCCTACTATGAGCAATCATTTGCGTTATGCTATTGCGACATAATCTCGGAGTATTTCAGAATTTATGCTTCAATGCCTTCAAACAGCAAGGTGCTGAGATAGCGTTCTGATGCAGACGGCAAAATAGCAACAATGGTTTTATCGGCAAATTCCGGTAGTTTGGCGATCCGATCCGCTGCTGCAACCGCCGCACCCGATGAAATCCCGACTAAAATTCCTTCTTCTGCCATAATACGACGGGCAGTCGCAATAGCAGTTTCACTATCCACTTGCTCAACGCGGTCAATCAGGCTGAGATCGAGATTTTGGGGAATAAAACCTGCGCCGATCCCTTGGATTTTGTGCGGGCCGGGTTGAATATCTTCGCCGTTTAATGTTTGCGTAATCACTGGTGATTCTTTTGGCTCAACTGCCACACTGATTACCGCTTTGCCCTGCGTTTTTTTGAGGTAACGGCTGACACCGGTAATCGTGCCGCCTGTGCCGACCCCTGCCACGAAAACATCAATATTCCCTTCGGTCGCTTGCCAAATTTCAGGGCCGGTGGTTTGCTCGTGGATCGCCGGATTGGCAGGGTTTTCAAACTGCTTCAGCATTACATAACGGTTTGGATCGCTGGCGACAATGTCCTCCGCTTTGGCAATAGCGCCTTTCATTCCTTTTGCCCCTTCGGTCAGCACTAAATTTGCACCTAGACCACGCAGCAGCCGTTTACGCTCGGTACTCATTGTTTCGGGCATTGTTAAGGTGAGTTTGTAGCCACGCGCGGCGGCAACATAAGCTAACGCAATCCCTGTATTACCGCTGGTTGCATCCACAATTTCCTTATCTTTGGTTAAAATACCGTCTTTTTCCGCCTGCCACACCATATTGGCACCGATACGGCATTTCACGCTAAAACTCGGATTGCGTCCTTCCACTTTTACTAACAGATTACCGTTTTGCCCAAAATGTTTTAAGCGAACAAGCGGAGTATTGCCGATTGTTTCTGAATTGTCTGCGTAGATTGTCATTTTGTCTTCCTTTCTATTTAATCAATGAATGGGTTAAGCATACCGTTTTTTAAGTAGAAGTTAATGAAAAGAATTGCATTTGATATAATTAAATGGCATATAAAAGCGGTTAATTAAGAGGGTTTTGGCAATATGAATTGGGATAAGCACGAAGTTTCATTATTATGTCGTAGCGGTATCAGCCTATATTTCTCATATTTTGTGAAAAGGCTGTATCGGTCAATATAGCTGTTTTTATCTATTTGCGACATAATAGTGCATTTTGTAAAAGATGGGTGGAATCAGACCGCTTGCAAGGCAGTTTAAATTCCGTCATAGTGCGTTTTTAAAGAGTAGAGAATAAATGAAACAGATTCAACTTGGCACGCGTAAAATGATACAGTGGTTATTTATCGGGCTGATTTTAATACTTGCTGCGATCAACTGGTTTATCAATGAGCGGCACGAGCGTAAAGCACCAACGAAAACCGAACAAAGGGTATTAGCGGATATTCCCCAAAATTTAGGGCAGTATGATACCGTAATGGCACAGGATAAGTTAGGGCAAAACCGCACGGCAAAAGTGGATTACTATATGTTGGCATTGTCTTGGTCACCGGGTTTTTGCGAGATACAAAAACATAAAAATGAGGGTGATACGCCACGTCATTTGCAATATCAATGTGGCGAAGAGAGTCAATTCGGCTGGGTGATTCACGGCTTGTGGCCGCAAAGTCGGCAAGCACGTGAACCTGCGGATCATCCTCGTTTTTGTCAAGGTGATTTGCCCCCGTTACCAGTGGCTTTAATTAAGCAATATCTGCCGGAATCGCCGGGAGCGGCATTATTGCAAGGGCAGTGGGAAAAGCACGGTGCCTGTGCTTTTGACAGTGCCGAGCAATATTTTGCAAAGCAGAAAGCCTTGTTTGATCGCCTCGTGTTGCCGAATGAGGCAATGTCGAGAAAGGCACTGTTCCAGTGGCTGAAATCGCATAATCCTGAACTGAAAACGGCTTATTTAGGTGCAAGCAAAAATGAACTCTATATTTGCTACGATCGACATTGGAATGTAATGGATTGCCCTCGCTAATGTTCCGCTAGTTAAAAATGCAAGTACAACGTCAGTTACAACGAGATCTCTCCAAAGCGAACAGCTATTTCGATAAAACCTTTACACCGCCAAGTGTTAGTTATGCAGTGAGAGGGTTAAAAGCAGGCGTTGCATATCTACAACGCAATGAAATTCGGTTTAACCCGATTTTATTGCAAGAAAATGGAACGGCATTTATTCAACAGGTTGTACCGCACGAGTTAGCGCATATTTTGGTTTATCAACAATTCGGACGGGTTCAACCCCACGGCAAAGAATGGAAAATGATGATGGAAAAGGTCTTAGACGTACCGGCAGAGATTTATCATTGTTTCGATACCCGCAATGTCGGCCAACAATTTGAATATATTTGCCATTGTCAGCGCCACCGACTTTCCTTACGCCGCCATAATGCCGTGTTACGCCAACAACGGCAATATTTTTGCCGGCACTGCCATCAAGTATGCGATAATCACAACCGATCTAATCGGTTTTAATATTGATTTTACTAGATTGTTGCTTGTTTTATTTTTCTTTTGGGTACTTGTACGGGTACTTTTTTACAAGCTCATCACGATTTAAGCGAACGCAAGTAGAATTATGAATTGCATTTTATCTTGTTCTGTATCGTATGTCTTTATGAATAATCCGCTAAATTTCACCTATTACAACCTAATCCCGCATTATTTTGTGCGGAAGGCTTAAACGGTCGGGAAAACGGGCAAAATGAATAACGCCCCTTTTTCGGGGCGTGTGAGGCAGTTTTGAATGGTTTTATCAGAATGATTGCTATTTCTTTTTAAGCGTTAATCCGCCTTTGATTAAGTAGCCCGCCGATTTGCCGACTAGGTGCGGTTTGTGAATGTCGGTACAACGTACAATCTCCACTTTCCCGCCTTTCTCCTTGTAGGTATCCACAAATAACCCACCTTTTCTGCGGACAGTGTAGCCGTAGGACGGCTCGTAGATTGTGCCTTGCTTTTTACCGCTTCGGCTCGGCACATAGGCTAAAATGATGCTATCGCTCCAAATTGGGGTTAATTCCCCGTCTTTCTCTTGCACGGCACTACCGATTTTCACCGTTTCCACGCCGATAAGTTCGGCAAAGATTTGTGGGGTTAAAATCCCCGTGCGAGTGTACTTGATACGCTCTAATAAGGCTTCGTTCTCTTTCAAAATGAGCCACACATCTTTTGCAATAATGCAAACGTTCGGTTCTCGCCCGATAGTTGCTGAAATTGCCTCAATGCCCGTGTTAATCAAGCTCAACGGGGGGGGCAATGATCTTCCAAAATTGAACCACAAAGATCCTTTAAAAGTGATCCACTTTTATTATTTCTTAATTACGATGTTTAAATCGATAAGATTCATTACCCGTTTCTAAAATATGGCAATGGTGAATTAA
>NZ_SPPA01000090.1:0-240 GCF_004569585.1 Muribacter muris
CAGCATCTGCTGCAGATAGTTCAGCAAAAGTAGCAAGCACTTCGGCAAGTGCAGCAAACAGCTCTGCAAATAAAGCCGATTCTTCAGCAACTGCCGCATCAAATTCAGCGTCCGCTGCAGATAGTTCGGCAACAGCAGCAAACTCCTCAGCAAACGCAGCGGACAGCTCCGCAACTAAAGCGGGTTCTTCCGCAACGGCAGCATCAAATTCAGCATCTGCCGCAGACAGTTCAGCAACTG
>NZ_SPPA01000091.1:0-231 GCF_004569585.1 Muribacter muris
CTGAATTTGATGCGGCAGTTGCTGAAGAGTCTGCTTTGGTTGCAGAGCTGTCCGCTGCACTTGCGGAGGTACTTGCCGCTGTTGCCGAACTGTCTGCAGCAGATGCTGAATTTGATGCGGCAGTTGCGGACGAGCCAGCTTGAGTTGCAGAACTATCCGCTGCACTTGCCGAAGTACTTGCGGCTTTCGCTGAACTATCTGCAGTGGACGCTGAATTTGATGCTGCCGTTG
>NZ_SPPA01000092.1:0-228 GCF_004569585.1 Muribacter muris
CTAAAGCGGGTTCTTCCGCAACGGCAGCATCAAATTCAGCATCTGCCGCAGACAGTTCAGCAACTGCTGCTAATTCTTCTGCAAGCGAAGCATCAAGCTCGGCAAGTGCAGCAAACAGCTCTGCAACCAAAGCAGACTCTTCAGCAACTGCCGCATCAAATTCAGCATCTGCTGCAGATAGTTCAGCAAAAGTAGCAAGCACTTCGGCAAGTGCAGCAAACAGCTCTG
>NZ_SPPA01000093.1:0-222 GCF_004569585.1 Muribacter muris
CACCGATTTTCCTGATGGTCATAATGCTGTGGACCCACCTGATTCCATTCCGAACTCAGAAGTGAAACGCAGAGATGCCGATGGTAGTGTGGGGTTTCCCCATGTGAGAGTAGGGCACCATCAGGGTATTAATTAAAGCAAGAAAGCAAAAACAAAAGTAGAGACCCCTAAGCTGAACAGCTTGGGGGTTTTTATGTTTGTAATGCAAAAGTGAACTTTATA
>NZ_SPPA01000094.1:0-215 GCF_004569585.1 Muribacter muris
GCACTTGCCGAAGTACTTGCGGCTTTCGCTGAACTATCTGCAGTGGACGCTGAATTTGATGCTGCCGTTGCGGAAGAACCCGCTTGAGTTGCAGAGCTGTTTGCTGCACTTGCCGAAGTGCTTGCTACTTTTGCTGAACTATCTGCAGCAGATGCTGAATTTGATGCGGCAGTTGCTGAAGAGTCTGCTTTGGTTGCAGAGCTGTCCGCTGCACT
>NZ_SPPA01000009.1:0-87786 GCF_004569585.1 Muribacter muris
AACGAAAAAAAGCGATAAATAACGATAGGTAAAAAGGACTAAATTAGGCTTAGGTGCTTGATTTATAAGAGTTTAAAGAGAAGTTACGAAAGGTCGTGATAAGTAGAATGGTGCGACCGGCTGGACTCGAACCAGTGACCCCCACCATGTCAAGGTGGTGCTCTAACCAACTGAGCTACGGTCGCATTGTGCTTGAAAACGCGGGCTATTCTATCAGAAAGATGGGGGAATGCAAGTGCCTTTTATTCAAGTGATTGTTTTTAAATCATTTTGGTGAATAAATGCGTGGTTGGGTGAAAATGTGTTTATCTTCCCACCGCAATAGGGTGAGGTGATTGCCCCACACGCAGCCGGTATCCAGTGCGTAGATATTGGCAGGTGTGGGGTAGCCGATAAGACTTGCCCAGTGTCCGAAGAAAATAGTCTGTTCTTGGTAGAGCGGGTTAGGTAGCTCAAACCAAGGTTTTAGTGCTTCGGGGGCTTGTTCTACAGGGAGTTTGCAGTCGAAGTCTAATCGATTATCGGCATAGCAAAACCGCATTCGGGTGAAGACGTTAATAATGTAACGTAGCCGATCGATGCCTTGTAAATCGGGCGACCACCGAGTCGGTTCATTACAATACATTTGGGCGAGCAATTGGGCAAAATGGTCGCTTTGCAAGACGCTTTCCACCTCTCTTGCACAGGCTAGGGTGGTGGTAAGATCCCACTGCGGACTAATCCCCGCGTGCGCCATAATAAATCGATGTTTTGGGTGTTGAGCAACAAGCGGTCGGTTTCTCAGCCAAGTTTGCAATTCGAGCCGATCTTCAGCATTAAATATCGCTTCCACATTATCTTTTGCTTTAACAGGCTTGATACCTTGCAAAGTAGCGAGTAAATGCAGATCGTGATTACCGAGCACGACCGTTGCGCGCTCGCCGAGTTGTTTCACAAAACGCAAACATTCCAAAGACTGCTCGCCACGGGCGACTAAATCGCCTGTCAGCCAGAGTTCGTCTTGGTTAGGATCAAAATCCGCCTGCTTTAACACACGTTGAAATTCATCAAAACAGCCGTGTAGATCGCCGATAATGTAAGTTGCCATTTTGTATCCTTGCAAAGTTTGGGAGAGAAGTTACCGCTTGTGCCGTTAAATCACCAATTCACCCACGATAGAGCGGGTCTCAATCCGCACCTCTTTGAGTTTTATATTAACCGTTTGCCCGATTTGGTAGGCTTTTTCGCCTTTAATGTAAAGGGCAAGCGCTTCGGGGTTGAACTGGATTTCCTCTTTATTCGGGTGAAGCGTTGAGAACGGAACGAACAGTGAAGCACCGTTTTTCAGCACTTTTACACGCAATCCGCCACGGGAAACATCGTGAATTTCTCCCTCAAATACCGTGTTTTGCTCGACCATTGGGGCGAGGTAACGGGCGTAGAGCCAGTCGGCAATATCCCGTTCAACCAAGCGATTTTGCTTGCGGGCTTCTTGCAGGCGGGTGAGGATATCCTCATTCACCGGCGTTGGTAATTGTCCGAGTAGCACCTGTTTGATGAGGCGGTGATTAACCATATCGCCGTATTTGCGGATTGGCGATGTCCAAGTGGCATAGTGGGCGATCCCCAATCCCAAGTGTGGTGCGCAGTGCGATTTAAATTCGGCAAATGTCAGATAGCGGCGGAGGCGCATTTCTAAGAAATTTTCCGGAAAATCCTCAATATCTCGGCGCATTTCGCAGTAGCCTGCTAATGTGCTTAACCGCTCGACTGAGTAGCGTGCGGCTAGTTCGGCTTGGTTCTGCTCATTGGCGAGGGTGTCGAGCAGGAATTTTCTTGCCGGTTCGAGATTTTTTTGATCGAAGCCGGAATGGGTATTGAATACGCCGGTGTGAGCGTGCTGATCTAAAAATTGTGCCGCACACATATTGGCGATAATCATTGATTCTTCGATCATTTGGTTAGCGATACGGCGGTATTCCACCTGAATATCTTTCACCGATCCGTCTTCGTTCAGCTCGAAAGCGTAGTCGCCCTGTTCTTTGAAGAGCAAGGCATTTTG
Organism: Muribacter muris; assembly: GCF_004569585.1. Classification (NCBI taxonomy): domain Bacteria; kingdom Pseudomonadati; phylum Pseudomonadota; class Gammaproteobacteria; order Pasteurellales; family Pasteurellaceae; genus Muribacter; species Muribacter muris. The sequence continues at coordinate 2,042 of NZ_SPPA01000009.1, forward strand.
ACGTCGCCATTCAATGCGCGCTAAGGTGAATTGATGTAGCCATTCGATCTGTTGCTGTGTTTCAGGCTGATCCGGTGTCCAATGCTGCTCGGTTTTTTCAATAAAATCAGACACATCGTTGTAAGCTAATTTGGCTTTGGATTCAATCCACGCTGAAACGAAACTCGTGTCGCCCGTAACGTTACCGGCAAGATCCGTTTCAATATAGGAGACCAATGCCGGACGTTTTTTGTTCGGTACAAGCGAGCAAAGTTCGTCTGACAGCTCACGAGGTAACATCGGAATGTTAAAGCCCGGCAGATAGTTGGTAAAGCAGCGTTGGCGGGCAGCTTTTTCAATCTCGGAATTGAGCGGAATATAGGCGGTCGGATCGGCAATCGCGACCACTAAACGCCAGCCGCTTTGTACTTCGCCCGCTATTATCGGCTCAATATAAAGGGCATCGTCCATATCCTGTGTGCTTGGCGAGTCGATGGTGGTGAAGTAGAGCGAGGTTAAATCTTCCCGTGGTAATTCATCGTGAAGTTGATAGCTTGGTTCGCTTTTAACCGGCTCTCGTGGCTGCTCGTGGCGTGCTAAAGTTACCCACCACGGCGCAAAATTATCCGTGCCGGAGCAGATAAATTGGGCAACTTGCGCAAAGAAAAAGCGATCATCACGCAATGGGTGCGTTTTTAATTGTGCCACCACCCAGTCGTTTTCCGTCAGTTTTTGCGTGATTTTTTTGTGCGTATTGGCGGGAATAAATGACTTAATGCTTGGGTGATCGACCGCTAATTGCAATTTGCCGTCTTTGTTGAATTTGACTTGGGCGATAAAGCGGTTCAACATCGGCTCAAGCAATGAGTCAATCTCCACTTGTTCTTTGTCGCCGTCCCGTTTAACGACGGCTCGCACCTTGTCGCCGTGCATAATTTTTTTCATTTCCGGCGGTGGAATGAAATAGGTGTTCTTTTCACATTCTAAAAAGCCGTAGCTTTTATCGGAGGCTTTTACCGTGCCTTCCACATATTCTTTACTGGCTTCAATCTGTTGTTTGAGTTGGGCTAAAAGCGGGTTATTTTGAAACATAGGTTTAAATTAAAAGTATAAAAAATGAGAAACAAGCGGTGAGATTTGGCAAAAAATTGACAACAATCGACCGCTTGTCTGTGTATTGTAAATTATTCTGCGCCTAAATCGCCCATTGCGACAATGCTGAAACCGGCGTCCACGTGCACCACTTCGCCGGTGATCCCGCCGGCTAAATCGGAACACAAGAAAGCGGCGGAGTTACCCACATCTTCAATCGTAACGGTGCGACGTAGCGGTGCTGTTTTTTCAAAGGTCGCCAACATTTTTTTGAAATCTTTAATGCCGGAGGCTGCAAGAGTGCGGATTGGGCCGGCTGAAATAGCGTTTACCCGAATGCCTTCTTTGCCTAAATCCGCTGCCATTACACGAGTGCTGGCTTCAAGGGAGGCTTTTGCCAAACACATTACGTTGTAGTTTGGAATTGCCCGTTCTGCGCCAAGGTATGAAAGGGTGAGCAATGCCGAGTTTGGATTGAGCATTGGGCGGGCAGCTTGTGCCATTGCCACAAAGCTGTAGGCACTGATGTCGTGGGCGATGCGGAAGCCCTCACGGGTTGCGGCATTGACATAATCGCCGTCTAGTTGATCTGCCGGGGCAAAGCCGATGGAATGCACGAAACCGTCAAATTTTTCCCAATGTTTGCCAAGGGCGGCGAAGCATTCCGTGATGCTCTCGTCTGTGGCAACGTCCATTGGTAAGACAATTTCCGAGCCAAATTCTTTGGCAAATTCTTCAACACGCCCTTTTAATTTATCGTTTAAATAGGTAAATGCTAGTTCAGCCCCTTCACGCTTCATTGCGCTGGCAATGCCGTAAGCGATCGAGCGGTTGCTTGCCAAACCGGTAATTAAAATACGTTTTCCAGCTAAAAAGCCCATAAAATGTTCCTCTTTTTTCATTCATTACTGTGGCTCTATGAGCCGAAACGGGCGAATTATAGCGAATTTTTGATTTTTCGGGAAATACAAGCGGTCGGATCAGCGGTATTTTTTGCAAATTTCTCGGCAAGTTTAGCCGGAAAATCACATATTTCCCTTGAAATTAGGGATTTCAGCCTTATTATATCTGCCCTAAAATGAGGTGTTAATAGACAAAATGGGTAGAAAACGCAGTGCAAGTTCCTCTCGTTGGCTTGCGGAACATTTTAAAGATCAGTTTGTACAGAAGGCGCATAAGCAAAAATTGCGCTCTCGTGCGTATTTTAAATTGGACGAAATTCAGCAGACTGATCGTCTATTTAAAGCGGGAATGACCGTGGTTGATTTAGGGGCAGCGCCGGGCGGTTGGTCGCAATATGTGGTAACCCAAATCGGCAGCAAAGGGCGGGTGATTGCCTGTGATATTTTAGATATGAACCCGATTGTCGGGGTTGATTTTTTACAAGGCGATTTTCGTGAAGAGAGCGTATTAAATGCGCTATTAGAGCGGGTCGGTGAAGCAAAGGTGGATGTAGTGATGTCTGATATGGCACCGAATTTTAGCGGAATGCCGTCAGTCGATATTCCAAGGGCAATGTATTTGGTTGAGTTAGCCTTGGATATGTGTCGCCAAGTGTTAGCACCCAAAGGCAGCTTTGTGGTCAAAGTGTTCCAAGGCGAAGGGTTTGACGACTATCTGCGTGAAATACGCGCACTATTTAGTACCGTTAAGGTGCGTAAACCGGAAGCCTCACGGGATCGCTCTCGAGAAGTGTATATTGTGGCGACGGGCTATAAAGGATAGCCTAGTCAGCGTGGCGAATTTGTGGTAATTTGAACAGAATTTTTCAGTAAAAATAAGAGGTAAAGCCTTGAACGATATGTTTAAAAATATTTTGCTTTGGGCAGTGATTGGCATCACGTTGATGACTGCATTTCAAGGCTTTAACACGGGATTTAACAGCTCGGAAAATACGGCGTATTCCACGTTTTTAAGCGATATTAAAAACGATCGGCTTAAAACGGTGGATTTTAAACGCAGTGATGATGTGATTGCGGTAACACGGACAGACGGTACAAAATACCAAACTGTGATGCCGATATATGATCGCTCTTTAATGGATGATCTCGCCAACACCAATGCGGTGATTACCGGCGAACCGGCAGAAAGTCGCAGTTTTCTCTCACAAATTTTAATTTCTTGGTTTCCGCTTATTGTGCTAATCGGTTTTTGGGTATTTTGGACACGCCAAATGCAAGGGGGCGGCGGTCGAGCAATGAGCTTTGGCAAAAGCAAGGCGAAAATGTTGGCACCGGATCAAATTAAGACCACCTTTGCTGATGTCGCAGGTTGTGATGAAGCTAAAGAGGAAGTAGCGGAAGTGGTGGACTTCCTGCGTGATCCGAGCAAATTCCAGAAATTAGGCGGACGTATTCCTAAAGGCATCTTAATGGTCGGCCCGCCGGGAACGGGTAAAACCTTACTGGCAAAAGCGATCGCCGGTGAAGCAAAAGTGCCGTTCTTTACAATGGCAGGTTCGGATTTTGTCGAAATGTTTGTCGGGGTCGGGGCGTCTCGTGTGCGGGATCTTTTTGAACAAGCCAAGAAAAACGCGCCTTGTATTATCTTTATTGACGAAATTGATGCGGTTGGGCGTAAACGTGGCGGTGCCGGTTTTAGCGGCGGGCACGATGAGCGTGAACAAACCCTCAACCAAATGCTCGTGGAAATGGACGGCTTTGAAGGTTCGGAAGGCGTGATTGTGATTGCGGCAACCAACCGCTCCGATGTGCTGGATAACGCATTGACCCGTCCGGGACGTTTCGACCGTCAAGTGATGGTTGGTTTGCCGGACGTTAAAGGGCGTGAGCAGATTTTGCAAGTCCATATGAAGAAAGTCCCGCTTGCACCGGATGTTGATCCGATGATTATCGCCCGTGGCACACCGGGGTATTCGGGTGCAGAGTTAGCCAATTTAGTGAATGAAGCGGCGTTGTTTTCCGCGCGAGCGAATCAACGTGTCGTAACGATGAACGATTTTGAAAAAGCGAAAGACAAAATCAATATGGGGCCGGAACGCCGCTCAATGATTATGACCGAAGAGCAAAAAATTTCGACCGCTTATCACGAGGCAGGGCATGCCATTGTCGGTTACTTAATGCCGGAGCACGACCCGGTACATAAAGTTACCATTATTCCGCGCGGACGGGCGTTAGGGGTAACTTTCTTTCTGCCGGAAGGGGATAAAATCAGTATCAGCCAAAAACAACTGGAAGGCAAACTTGCCAGCACCTACGGCGGTCGCTTGGCGGAAGAGTTAATTTACGGCAAAGAAAATATCTCAACCGGTGCATCAAGCGATATTCAAGTGGCATCTAATATTGCCCGCCGTATGATTACGGAATGGGGTTTCTCCGAGCATCTCGGGCCGATTTTATACAAAGAGGAAGAGGGCTTTGGTGCACCGAAAGTGGTGTCGGAAGCAACGGCGAAGCTGATTGACGAGGAAGTGCGTAAAATTATTGATCGCAACTATGAACGCGCCAGACAAGTGCTAGTGGACAATATGGATATTCTGCACGCAATGAAAGATGCGTTGATGAAATATGAAACCATTGATATGCCACAAATTAAAAACTTAATGGAACGTAAACCGGTTGGAGAGCCGGCAAGTTGGCAGGATCATAACGATAATCCGCTACCGTCTTCAGCGGATAGAACGCCGGAAAAGGCGGTCGAAGAAAGCCCTTCACCATTGGAAGATTCCGTGGCTGATAGCCAAGCAGATCTTAAATAGCCGTCTATTAAGCTAAAGAACCGAGCAAGCGCTCGGTTTTTTCTGTTTTTTGCAAAATGCTGTATTTATAAAATTACATTGTAAAAATAACTATACATATCATTTTGTTGTTTGCTAGAATACTGCTGATTTTTTTGGTTTAGAGGTGCTTATGAAGAATAAAACGTTAGGCAGTGCTTTGATTGTTGCCGGTACAACAATTGGCGGGGGAATGTTGGCGATGCCGCTCACTTCCGCAGGGATTGGGTTTGGTTTGACCATTGTATTGTTGATCGCCCTTTGGGTATTATTATGTTTCAGTGCGTTATTATTTGTCGAACTGTATCAAAATGCTGACAGTGATGCCGGTATCGGGACTTTAGCGGAGAAATATTACGGCACGTTCGGGCGGGTGATTTCTACCGCCGTTCTGATTATTTTCTTGTATGCGTTAGTTTCCGCCTATGTGTCCGGCGGTAGTTCGATTATTGCCGCTTTCCTGCCGACTATTGTCGATGCGGAAACGACCTCCCGCGTTGCCGGATTGCTGTTTACCCTCGTGTTCGGTGCATTTATTATTATCGGTACGAGCAGTGTTGATGTAGTAAACCGCCTGTTGTTTACGACTAAAATCTTAGCATTTCTGCTTGTGCTTTGCTTATTGTTACCGAAAGTGTCGTTTGAGAACTTATTGGAAATCCCGATTGATAACGCATTGATCATTTCCGCCAGCCCGATTTTTTTCACCTCTTTCGGCTTTCACGGCTCAATTCCGAGTTTGAACAAATATTTGGACGGTAACGTAAAAGCATTGCGAATCTCCATTCTTATCGGTACCTCAATTCCGTTGGTTGCCTATATTCTATGGCAGTTGGCTACTCACGGCGTATTAAGCCAAGGGGAATTTTTAGCCATTTTAGATAAAGATCCGACCCTAAACGGCTTAGCCACCGCCGTGAGTGCGGCAACCGGTAGTGAGATTATCGGCGGTACGGTGCGCATTTTCTCGGCATTGGCATTGATTACCTCATTCTTAGGCGTGGCATTAGGCTTGTTTGAAGCCCTTGAAGATCTGCTTAAACGGGTGAACATCAACGCAGGTCGGGCTTCATTAGGTCTTTTAACCTTTTTACCGCCCCTTGCTTTTGCACTTTTCTATCCGCAGGGGTTTGTTGCCGCCTTAGGCTATGCAGGGCAAATGTTTGCTTTCTATGCGATCGTCTTACCGATTGCAATGGTGTGGAAAATGCGCCAACAATTCCCTGATTTAGCCTATCGGGTGAAAGGTGGCTCGGCGGCTTTAATCATCGCATTGGTAATCGGTATCTTTATCGTGATCGTCCCATTCTTAACGGAAGCAGGTTTATTACCAAAAGTGGTCGGCTAAACACCGCTATTGTTCAAATCGCTTAGTACAAGCGGTCGGTTTTTGCAAAAAACTGCAATGAACCGGCCGCTTTTTTGTCAGCATAAACTGACATAGATGTAATAATTTTATTACAGTGAAAATTTTTCGTTACATTTTGTTTTGGCTTTGCTAAAATGCTGCCGATTTTAATCGGAGGACGTATGAAAAATAAAATCTTGGGCAGTGCCTTGATGATTGCCGGCACGACGATTGGTGCCGGTATGCTGGCAATGCCACTCACCTCAGCCGGAATGGGCTTTGGAATGACATTGGTGCTTTTGGTCGGTTTATGGCTATTGCTGACTTATACCGGCTTGCTGTTTATGGAAGTGTATCAAACCGCTCGGCAGCAAGATGTGGGCGTGGCATCACTTGCGGAGCAGTATTTCGGCATTGTCGGGCGGGTGTTGGCAACGTTTAGCCTATTGGTGTTGCTCTATGCGTTATTGTCCGCCTATATCACCGGTGGCGGTTCGTTATTGTCCGGCTTATTACCGCAGATTATTGACGAACAAACCACTCTCAAAGTCGGTATTTTATTGTTTACCCTGATTTTAGGGACGTTTGTCGTGGTTGGGATTAAAAGTGTTGATGGTTTAACCCGCCTGCTGTTTATCGGCAAAATTGTCGCTTTTGTGTTTGTATTGTTGATGATGCTTCCAAAAGCGGAATTGGAGAATTTAACTGCCGTACCCCTTGATAATTTATTGGTGATCTCCGCCGTGCCGATTTTCTTCACCTCTTACGGCTTCCACGTCATTATGGGTAGTATTAACAGCTACCTAGATGCCGATATTAAGAAAATCCGCCTTGCGATTTTAGTCGGTACGCTCATTCCGTTGGTCGCCTATGTCTTGTGGCAGTTAGCTACTCACGGTGTGCTGACACAATCGGAATTTGTAGCACTGTTAAGCCAAGATCCAACCTTGAACGGCTTGGTGAAAGCGACCTCGCATATTACCGGCAGCACGATTTTAGGCGAAATGGTGCGTATCTTTTCCGCATTGGCATTGATTACCTCGTTTTTAGGGGTAGCGATGGGCATTTTTGAAGGCGTGGGCGATTTGCTGAAACGCTTTGAGCTGCCGAATACCCGTGGCGTACTGACACCGCTGACCTTTATTCCGCCCCTTGTATTTGCAATGTTCTATCCGGACGGCTTCATTTATGCGCTCGGCTGGGCAGGCTTACTGTTTGCCTTCTATGGTTTAATCTTGCCGATCGGCTTAGCGTGGAAAGCCCGCCAATTACACCCGAATTTGCCTTATCGTGTTGCCGGCGGTAATGCCGCACTTATTGTAGCGTTTGTGATGGGCGTCATCATTATGGTTATCCCTTTCTTAATGCAAAACGGCATTTTGCCACAGGTTGCGGGCTAAATTAGCGGTTCTTTCTCAAATCCAATCGTGCAAGCGGTTGGATTTTTGCTTTTTTTGAAAATAGTTTTAGACCTTGCAAATTTATCTCGGTAGAATAGCCTGTTAGAGAAATTTGCTAAAAAGGTCGTAAAATGGAACATAAAAAACTGCCGAAAGCCCTTGATGCCATTGATTTAAAAATTCTAAACGAATTGCAACGCAACGGCAAAATGTCCAATATTGAATTGTCGAAACGGGTCGGACTTTCCCCGACCCCCTGTCTTGAACGGGTCAAACGCCTTGAAAAGCAAAACGTGATTATGGGCTATAAAGCGTTGCTCAACCCCGAGTTATTGGAAGCACCGTTATTAGTGATTGTCGAAATTACGCTGGTGCGGGGGAAACCGGATGTGTTTGAAGAATTTAACCGTGAAGTGCAGCAGTTAGATGAAATTCAAGAGTGCCATTTGGTGTCCGGCGATTTTGATTACCTGCTCAAAACACGGGTGGCAGATATGGCGGCGTACCGAAAATTACTCGGCACAACCTTGTTGCGTTTACCGGGCGTAAACGATACCCGCACTTATGTGGTAATGGAAGAGGTCAAACAAACCAACTATTTATTATTAAAGTAAGGAAGTGAAGTGATCGCACATTTAAAAGGGAAGCAAAATGTCATTAAATTTGCCCTCTTGCTAACGGGCTTAGTGGGGTTATATTTGATTGTTGCTTGGGCGAGTTATAGCTCATTGGATAACGGCTGGTCGGTGGCGAGCAGTGCAACGCAAGACGTACTGAATAAAAGCGGCAGTTTGGGGGCGTGGCTGATTGATTTGCTCCAGTCAATGTTCGGCAAAGTGGCGTTTATCTTTCCCTTTGCCTTAACGTTCACCGCGGGTTATCTCCTGATAATGCGGTATGCCGAACAACTGACGTGGCAAGCAATGTGCCTGTGGTTTGTCAGCCTCTTATTGTTGATGTGCGGCTTAGCAGGCTTGGCAAACGTGCTGCTTGCCAACTCTGCCTATTATTTATCCGGCGGGTTTGTGGGGGGCGTGTTAGCCGATCTCGTTGGCGATTGGCTCGGTCAGTTTGGGATTTTGCTTATCGCAATGGTACTGGCTTCGGTCGGTTTTTATTTTTGCTCCGGTCAATTATTATGGGGCTTGTTCAATCGTTTTTATCATTGGCTGACGGAAGTAAAAGATCAAGCAACGAGCGAGCCTGCACCACCGGAAGCCGCGTTGCAAAAAAATGACGATCACACACCGCTTGTCATACCAAATGTTGATACCGATATTGCCCCACCGACAGCGGAAACAGGCTTAACCTATGTGTCGAACTTTATCACTCGTCCGAAGATTATCGGCTTAAAAACCGCGGAAAAACCTGCCGAGCCGACAGCGGTAATGCACCGTGAAATGCCGCAAAATCTGACCGATGTATCAAGGTTTCAGGTGGAAAATCCGCAGCCGTTACCGAAAGTCAGCGTGTCAGATGCCGAACCTCTGCCTGTTCACACTTCGCCAATCTCTGTTGAGACCGAGTATACTATCGAACCGTTATCCGAGCCGACAATGCCGCAGGTTCGGCTAAATCCGAGCAGTGTGGCGGTATCGCCAACGGTGAATGAAGAAGGACAAAACGAATTTAGTAGGGCGAGTATGGAAACGGCATTAGACGAACCGTTGTCATTGCCGAGTGTGAGTATGCCTCACGAAAAAGCCGAGTCGCAGCCCTCTTTTTTGCAAACTTTGGGGCAAAACGCACCGCCTGAGCCGATGGAAACGCTTTCTGAAACCGAGGCAAAACCGAAAGCGAGTTACCCGAAAGGCTATGGCAATAGTTTAATTCACCCGTTGTTGGAACGACAGAAAACGGTGGAGAAGCCGACCACCCCGTTACCGACGTTGGATTTACTCAATCCAAGCCCGGCTGCTCCGCAACAAATTACCGAGCAGGAAATTCGTGAAACTTCGGCGAGAATTGAGCAAGAGCTGGCAAATTTCGGCATTAAAGCTACTGTGGAAGATGTGTTAGTCGGGCCGGTAGTAACCCGTTATGAAATTCAGCCGGCAGCGGGAGTGAAAGCGGCAAAAATTGCCGCCCTTGGCAGTGATTTAGCCCGCTCGTTGATTTTTAAAGCGATTCGGATTACCGAAGCCGTGCCGGGCAAGCCTTATATTGGCATTGAAGCGCCAAATCGACAGCGTGAAACCGTGTGGTTGCGTGATGTGTTGGAGAGCGAAGCGTTTCGCTGTTCCGAGGCGATTTTACCAATGGCATTGGGCAAAGATATTAGCGGTAATCCGATCGTAGTCGATATGGCGAAAATGCCGCATTTGCTGGTGGCAGGGCAAACGGGCGGTGGTAAATCCGTTGGGGTGAATACGATGATCCTGAGCCTATTGTTCAAGCTCACGCCGGATCAAGTCCGTTTTATAATGATCGATCCGAAAGTGGTCGAACTGTCGGTGTATAACGATATTCCGCATCTGCTTACCCCAGTGGTAACGGATATGAAAAAAGCCGAAAATGCGCTACGCTGGGCGGTTGAGGAGATGGAACGTCGCTATTTGTTGTTGAGTAGCATTAATGTGCGGAATATTGAGGGCTATAACAGCTTGATTAAAAAGGCGAACGAAGAAATGGGCATTCCGATTCCAAATCCGCTTTGGCGACCGGGCGATACAATGGATCAAATGCCGCCGCCGTTGGAAAAAATGAGCTATATTGTGTTGGTGGTCGATGAATTTGCCGATTTAATGATGTCTGCCGGTAAACAGGTTGAAGATTATATTATGCGTATTGCCCAGAAAGCACGGGCGGTCGGCATTCACTTAATTTTAGCCACGCAGCGTCCGTCCACTGATGTGATTACAGGGGTGATCAAAGCCAATATCCCTAGCCGAATTGCCTTTACGGTGGCGAGCCAAATTGATTCCCGCACAATTTTAGATAAGGGCGGGGCGGAGTCGCTGTTGGGACGGGGCGATATGCTATATGCGCCGAACGGTAGTCCGGAATTAGTGCGTGTCCACGGGGCGTTTATGACCGATGATGAGGTCAATCGCATTGCGGATAACTGGCGGGCGAGGGGCAAACCGGCGTATATTGAGAATATCACTGCCTCAAACGATAATGACAACGGCAATGGTGATGAACGGGATAGTGGCGATCTCGATCCGCTGTTTGATGAGATCGTGCAATTTGTGATAGACACGGAAATTACCTCCATCAGCGGTATTCAACGCCGCTTTAAACTCGGTTTTAACCGTGCCGGCAGAATTGTGGATCAGCTAGAAGCCGAGGGGATCTTGTCTGCACAGGATAACCGTGGTAAACGGGAAATTCTCGCCCGTTGACCGTGCAAGCGGTCGGTTCGGGCTGAAAATTGACAAAACAATGAGAGAAGGAAACCAATATGCGTTTAGAAAATGAAAGAGAAAGTCGCAATGTGGAAGATCGCCGAGGGCAATCGGGCGGTCGCAGGATGGTTGGTGGGCGTAAAGGCGGCATTTTAGGCTTTATTATCTTATTGGTCGGGGCATATTATGGGGTGGATCTGTCCGGTATGGTCAATTTTGGCGAAGGGCAGTACGAGCAACAGCCACGGATTGCCAGTGCCGAAGAGCAAGAGTTGAATACGCTTTCCCGCAAAGTGCTTTATACGACCGAGCGAATTTGGGGCGACTATTTCAAGCAAAACGGAATGACCTACCAAGCACCGACCTTAGTGTTGTACCGTGGAGCAACGGGAACGGCGTGTGGCACCGGGCAGTCGGTAATGGGACCGTTTTACTGCCCTGCCGATGAGAAAATTTATCTCGATCTCGCCTTTTATGATGATATGAAACACAAATTGCGTGCGGCAGGGGATTTTGCATTTGCCTATGTGATTGCCCACGAAGTAGGGCATCATATCCAAAATAAATTGGGCATCACCCAGCAAACACAGCGGGCGCAACGCAATGCCGCCAGCCAAAAAGCCGCTAATCAAATTTCGGTGAATGTCGAATTACAGGCAGATTGTTTTGCGGGAGTATGGGGCTACCAAATTCAGCGTGAAGGTAAACTCGAGGCGGGCGATGTGGAAGAAGCCTTTTTAGCTGCCGAAGCGGTCGGCGATGACCGTTTGCAGCAACAAAGTCAAGGCAGAGTCATTCCGGACAGTTTCACCCACGGGTCATCGGCACAGCGTTTGGCGTGGTTTAGAAAGGGGCTACAATCGGGCAATCCGAATGTGTGTAACACCTTTAATCATTGATTGACAATGCCCGCCAATTCTTCTACTTTAATTGGCGGGGCGTTGTATTTTAACGATCCCCATTATCTACGGATATTTTTATAATAATGAGGAAGCAAAATGTACAGAAATGACGATATTCGGATTAACAGCATCGAAGAATTATTACCGCCGGTGGCATTGATTGAAAGTTGTCCGGCAAGTACGGTCGCCGCAGATACGGTAGAGAAAACCCGTACCGCCGTCCACAATATTATTCACGGTAAAGATGATCGCTTATTGGTGGTGATCGGACCTTGTTCCATTCACGATCCCAACGCGGCGATTGAATATGCGCAAAGAATTAAAGCGTTACGCGCCAATCTGGATATTGCCCGAAATCTTGAAATCGTAATGCGGGTCTATTTTGAAAAGCCACGCACCACAGTCGGTTGGAAAGGCTTGATTAACGACCCGTATCTGAATGAAACTTTTGCGTTAAATGACGGTTTACGCATTGCCCGTAAGGTGTTATCGGATATTAACGATCTGACCGTACCGGCGGCAGGGGAATTTTTGGATATGATTACACCGCAATATGTGGCGGATTTTATGAGTTGGGGAGCAATCGGCGCAAGAACGACTGAATCGCAAGTGCATAGAGAACTAGCCTCCGGCTTATCCTGTGCGGTAGGCTTTAAAAACGGCACAAACGGCGGAGTGAAAATCGCCTTAGATGCGATTTCTTCGGCGGAATCACCGCACCATTTCCTGTCTGTTACCAAGTTTGGCCATTCTGCGATTGTGTCCACTATCGGCAATCCTGACTGCCATATTATTTTACGGGGAGGGGATAATGGCACGAATTATGATGCGCAATCTGTGGCGAAAGTGTGTGCCGATATTGAGAAAGCCGGTCGCCGCCCGCACGTGATGGTTGATTTCAGCCACGCTAACAGCCAAAAACAGTTCAAACGTCAAATGGAAGTGTGTGCGGACGTCTGTGCCCAAATTGCCGGTGGTTCGCACTTTATTTCCGGCGTAATGATCGAGAGCCATTTGGTTGAAGGACGGCAGGATCTAGTCGCAGGTGAACCGTTGGTGTACGGGCAAAGTATCACCGATGCGTGTATCGGTTGGGAAGATAGTGAAAAGGCACTGTTCCAACTGGCAGAAGCCGTTGAGCAACGCCGTCAAAAAAGCCACTGATTTGCAAAAAACAGTGAGAAACAAACCGCTTGCAGTTGATGAGCAGGGACGCATTGGCGTCCCTTATAGATATAAAAATATGATCGGATAAGCAAAATATGACAACCATTCTTGCGTTAGATACCGCAACAGAAGCCTGCTCGGTGGCATTATTACATCAGGGGCAGCACACTTTTATGGATGAACTTAGCCCTCGTAGCCATACGCAGCGCATCTTGCCAATGGTCGATGAATTACTGACACAAGCCGGCATAGATCTTCGTCAAGTCGATTACTTAGCCTTTGGACGTGGACCGGGCAGTTTTACCGGTGTGCGTGTCGGCGTAGGGATTGCACAAGGCTTGGCAATGGGCGCGGATTTGCCAGTGGTGGCGTTATCCAACTTACATATAATGGCGGAACAGGCTTATCAAACGCTCGGTGCTACGGAGGTGGTTGCTTTAATTGATGCCCGAATGAACGAAGTCTATTTTACTCAATTAACCAAAACAGCAGACGGTTGGCAGGACATTATACCGGAGCAGGTCTGCTCGCCTGAAAAAGCGATCGCACAGTTCCGACAGGAACGTAATCCAACCGTTGTCGGCACAGGCTGGGCGGCATATCCTGCGTTTGCCGCTGCGGATTTAGGGGTAATAGTCAGCGATATTACTTTGCCTTCGGCACGTTATATTCTACCGCTTGCATTGGCGCAGGCAGCACAAGGTCGGAGGCAATCCGCCCTTGAGATTGAACCGGTTTATTTGCGCAATGAAGTAACTTGGAAAAAATTGCCGCATAAATTATAGGATTGGTGAGTTAAGTGTTGCTTTTAAAGCGATAATAATAGGTGTGTTGCCTGTTGACGCTAGCCTTTGATATTAAAATTATTTCCACTTTGTTCCTGTCATAAAGTATCCATATTTCCTTATTAGAATGCGCAAAATTCATTCTAATAAGGAACGTTCAATGGCTCAACCTTCATTTCAATTAAGCAAAATTGCTGTGTGCCTTAGCCTATTCTCGCTATTTACGCCTGATATGTTAGCGGAAATAGATTTAAACCAAACCTATCAGTTAATAGAACAGCAAGCGGGTAGTTGGTTTCAACAATTAGATAGAAGTTTGCCGCTTTACCCTCAGCCGGGATCGGTCGCAGCGGAGATAGATCGTAGGGAGGCATTAAATCGTCAACAGTCTGACAAGGCTCGCAAAGTTTTAGCTCAAGAAGATGCGAATCAACATAAAGATCACGTTGCAATGTTAATGCGTAATGCCGCATTACAGAATTTTGCCCCAAGTATTGATAACCAACGTTATTATGAATTGAGTGATGATTTACGCAATCTAGTAAAGCGAGCCGGTTATGTTTTTGATCCGAATAAAGGACGCTCTCGTTCTTACGATTTTATTTTGAAAGATAAATATCGGCGTGGCAGACCCTATCAGGTGTTAGATAAGAAGGGAGAATATAAACCGAATTATGTCAACGTAAAAGGATCATCTTATCCTAGCGGGCATACTGCTAACGGTTTTGGTGAAGCTGTCTTAGCCTCAATGATTTTTCCTGAACGAGGTAAAGAGATTTTTTCACGGGCGCTACAATATGGTGAAAGCCGTACAGTGCTTGGTGCTCATTTTCCAACAGACACGATAGCCTCTCGTTTTTCTCAGTATTTTTACAAAGCCCAATTACTTAACAATGATGAAATTGTTTCCCATTTAGTGCAATTTGCTAAAAGTGTGCGTGAGCCATTTGATACGGTTTGTCGGGAAACAGAAGATGCTTTACGCACTTGTTTAGATATGCTTGATGCTCCGTTATCCACCCAATATGAGGCTGAAGATCATAATATTGGCTATTATGGGCAAATCTTTCCTGAACGCACCGCTCAAGTTGTTTTACCGGATAATTTACCCGATACCGCAGGTGCTTTATTACGTCTGCGTTTTCCATATTTGAATGATAATGCCCGAAGACAAATTCTCGCAGCCGATGCCTACCCAAGCCATAGTTTGGCTAATTTGGGGGATTTCTCAAATGCAGAAAATAACTGGGGCTTGATCAATTTGCCCGCCTCTTATGATGGACCTAGTTATTTTTACGGAGATTTTGCCACGCTTGCTGAACCGGAACACCACTTAGATTTAGGCAATTTTAGTCAGTATGACCGTTGGACAAAAGCGATTCAAGGAGAGGGGCGCTTAATAATGAACCATACAGGTATATTGGATTTGGTGGGGCGTAATCGCTTTGCGGGTATTATTATTCATCAAGGGCTTGTTCGGTTAGCGGGCGAACATCGTTTAGCTGGCAAGAGTCAGATAAGTGAAAATGGAAATTTAGTGATTGCGGAAGCAACGCCAAGGTTGGGGCAATTAAGCGGTAATGGAACGGTGATATTTGAACCTCGTGAAGGGTTTTCAATCTTGACATTAGATAACCTATCCGGTCAGTTAAATTTTGAGATTAACACCGATCTTGCTCATCAAAAATCCGATAAAATCGTTGTAAAAGGCTCGGACAACGGTGAGTTTGGTTTGATTGTTACAGATAGCGGTAACGAACCGCAAACGGAAAACGGCAAGGTTACACTGGTTGAAACCCAAACGGGGACGGCACAATTTCGCTTAAAAGATCGGGAATATATCGATGCAGGGGCATTCCGCTACCGTTTGTATAAAGAGGACAATGATTGGGTGCTGTCTAACCGCAATGGTGAGCGGGTTGTTACACTGACTAAACCGAATGAGGCAGAAAGTGCGCAAACGGATATGTCTAAGCCGGAAGCGGATATCCAGCCGACTGTTTCGACAGAGACACGGCCAAATGAAAATACCAACAACAAAGAGCATCTCGTCAATCAGCCGAGTGAAACGCTGACCGTGCCGGTAGAGAATCCGCCAAAAAATGATGTGGCTGATTTGGGGGATTTTGAGAATCAACCAATAGAATCTCCAATAACATCAGCCATATCAGCAGATAATTCATCAAAAGATAATGTAGGGAATTTGGCGATTCAACCAACGGAACTCCCAACAACATCAGACATATCAACGGGCAATTTACCAAAAGAGAATACGTCAAGTTCGAGTAATGTTACGCATCAACCGACAGAATCAGCTAATAATGCGACACCGTCGGTGAATACACCGTCAATAACGCCTCAAGTGCCGCAAGTAACGGGCGGTTTAAAGGAATTGTCGGCAAGAACCAATGAGGGTATCTCACTTCGTCAGGCACAGGTGTTGCATTTGGAACAGAGTTTAAGCGGTATTCATCAGCGCTTGGGTGAGCTAAAACAAGGCGAGCGGAGCAATGTATGGGTGAGAAATCTCAACAGTCGTCATAAGTTGGGTGAAATGCAGGTTGTACCGGACAGCCGTACATCGGGCTTTACGCAGGATTATCACACGCTACAAGTCGGAGCGGATACTGCATTAAATGATACGTTGCGGTTGGGGGCATTTGCCGGTACGGCTCGCTCGAAGATTGATTTTAAGGGCGACTACGGCTCCGGCAAAATCAACAGCCAAACGCTCGGTTTATACGGCACGTTCCAATTTAATAACGGTTTGTATTTTGATCAGATTGCCAAATATGAACGCTTAACATCACAGGGGCAGGCAACAGCGAAACGTCGTTACAATGGCTATACGTTGTCGAGCGAAGTGGGCAAAGTGCATACATTGGGGCAAGGTTGGACGGTTACGCCGCAATTACAGTTAGCGTGGTCAAGCCTCTCGGCAAAAGAGAATGAAGATCGTCTGTCAGCATTTTATGCGAGAATGGGTGTTCGGGTCACCAAAATGTTGGATTTAAACGGTTGGACGTTACAGCCGTATGCGGAAGTCAACGGTATAACGACCAAAAACCGCCACAGTCAAGTACGAGTTAATCAATATGTCTTTGACGTTGCCTCAACACGAGGGCGGGTTGAAACTGTTCTTGGCATCAATGCAGCGGCAGGCAACCACCGTTTTGGTGTAGAAGCAACAACCACGAGGGGTAAACACCTCGACCAACCGTTTGCAGTACAAGCAAATTACCGTTATAGCTGGTAACAAACAAGCGGTCGGTTTGTTGTTATTTTTGGCAATAATCATCGTAGTGGCACAAAACGATTGCTTTAATGTAGGTATTGGGGACGCGATCTAGGCGCTCCTCTCTATGTGGAAAATGATATTTTGCGTACAACTATACTATACAAGAGCGTACTTCTTATGCTGATGGGAGATGATAAAAATCGGCAAATTTTTGCCGATTTTGGGGAATGATGTAGTAAATACATAAAATAGATATTGCGATGTAATATCGTAATTTTCAGGAAATATCTTAAAACGCACCGCTTGTACGGTGCGTTTTGTTATCTTTCGTTGTGGATTTCCAAATTGGTTGCTTGAGCAGCGAGTTTGGCTTTTGCCTTATCGTTGCGGGCGTTGGCTACGGCATCAAGATAGGCACAATCGACATCACCGGTAATGTATTCTCCGGTAAAGACAGAAGCATCGAAATTGTGGATTGCCGGATTTTCAATTTGCACGGATTTAAACAAGTCCGCTAAATCTTGGAAAACCAATTTATCTACGCCAATCATTTCTGCTACTTGTTCAACAGTACGGTCGTAAGCCACTAATTCTTGGCAGGTCGGCATATCGATACCGTACACATTCGGGTAGCGGATTTCCGGTGCGGCGGAGGCAAAATAGACTTTTTTCGCACCGGCTGCCCGTGCCATTTCCACGATTTGCTCGGAGGTTGTGCCACGTACGATGGAATCATCAACCAATAACACGTTTTTGCCGGTAAACTCGGTCGCAATGGCGTTTAGTTTACGGCGTACCGAACTTTTACGCTGGGCTTGTCCCGGCATAATAAAGGTACGAGCCACATAGCGATTTTTGACAAAACCCTGTCGATACGGCTTGTTCAGTACATTGGCAATTTGCAAGGCAATATCCGTTGAAGTTTCCGGAATCGGAATAACCACGTCAATATCGGCAAGCTCCGTTTGCCACTCCCGTGCGATTTTCTCACCGAGTAAACGCCCCATATGGACACGGGACGCATAGACGGAAACGCCGTCAATTACCGAGTCCGGACGGGCAAAATAGACGTATTCAAAAATACACGGGTTGAGCTTCGGATTATCCGCACAAATGGCAGAGTGGAATTGCCCGTCAAAGCTGATGTAGATTGCCTCGCCCGGTTGTACATCACGCACATAATCAAAGCCGACGACATCAAGTGCCACGCTTTCGGAGGCAAACATATATTCCGTTTTGCCGTTGATTTCACGTTTACCCAGTACAAGCGGTCGGATACCGAACGGATCACGAAATGCCACCATACCGTAGCCGATAATCATAGCCAAACAAGCATAAGCGCCTTTGATGACGTTATTCGTTTGGCGGACGGTATCGAAAATATTTTGGGGGGTAAGCGCATTCGGGTATTGATCGAGGTAATGAGCGAAGATATTGAGTAAGGATTCGGAATCGGAATTAGTATTCACGTGGCGTTTGGCAAGGGTGAATAGCATCTTTTTGAGTTCGGCATTGTTGGTTAAATTACCGTTATGCACGAGGGTTAAGCCGTAAGGCGAGTTTACATAGAAAGGCTGCGCTTCCGATACGCTAGAACTGCCCGCCGTTGGGTAGCGAACGTGCCCGATACCGACATTGCCCTGTAAGCGCAACATATGCTCTTGTCGGAATACATCGCTGACTAAACCGTTGGCTTTACGCAGCCGGAAGCGGTTTTCGTTATCAATGGTTACAATGCCTGCCGCATCTTGCCCACGATGTTGTAAAAGGGTTAAACCATCATAAATTGCCTGATTAACAGGCGTATTGCCAATAATGCCGACAATGCCGCACATAATTACCTCTTAATTGGTCGATTTGAGAAAACTGGAGTTTGCTTGAAGCTGTTCAAAAAACCATTTCACGATGAAGTCGAAATGGGGAATCAGTTGCGATTCTTTCCACAATTCACTTTGGCTGAATTGGGTAAAGGTATCAATAAAAAATAAAATTGCCGCCACAATGAAAATGCCGCGTAAAACACCGAATGCAGCACCGAGCACCCTATCTGTACCGGTTAAACCGGTTTTATCTACTAATTGGGATAATAGTGCATTGGCAATGCCGACAATCATTAGTGTGATAACAAATAAAATAGCAGCGGCAATGCCGTTGCGAAGATATTCCGAGTTTTGTAGATAAACAGAGTTAATTTGCAATAAATAGCCGCTTAAATACGGATAAAATTTGCTGGCGATAAAGAAAGCAACGACCCATCCGACAAGAGATAGCACTTCGCTGACAAAGCCCCGCCAAAGACTGACTAGTAATGAAAAAACAATAATCCCGATAATAATGGCATCAACCATAAGCACCTCAAAAGTGGATTAGGCAACAAAATGACTATTCTACAAAAAAAGAAAACGTTTGCGTAGTTTAAATTTGTCAGCTTGATACTTACTCTCTTAGCAAGCGGTCAGTTTCAGCAAATTTTTGCAAAATGTCGTTTTCATCTATCAATAATTTATGCGAAGCTCTACTAATTTGTTTGGTAAAATATTGTAAATTTTTCATTTGTTTTAATTTTGTTAAATTTGTATAAGTGATTGATTTTTTTTTTTTTTTTTTTTTTTTTTTTGAGGGATGTTGGGTTTGCGAACTTTACGATTGTGTACTTTTAATTCTTTATTGTATATAATCGCGCGCCATTTAAATCAAAAAGGTAATAAGGAACTTTATGAATAAGATATTTAAGGTTATTTGGAACCAGTCTTTAGGTGTTTGGGTCGCTGTGTCTGAGTTAGCAAAAGGGTATAGTAAATCAACATCGAGTAATCAATCGGTAGATAAGGAGAGTATAACGACATTGGTCAAAAACACGAGTTTTATACTTTCTAATATATCCCTTGGATTAATTACTCTTTTGGCGGTTGATGCTGTTTTTGCGGGTCAAGTGGGTAACAGAGCAGATAGAGGAGATCCTAAAACGATTGTTATTGGTGAAGGGGAAGATTTTACTGGTTTACCTGCATACACATATTCTAATACGACATCTTCGAGTGATCCCCATCTGGTTTCGCCTAATGAGCATTCTATTGCAATTGGGGGGGCTGCAACGGTTTGGAATAAACAAAACAGTATTGCATTAGGACATAATGCCGTTGTTTGGGATGACTATCCTAAAGGAAATTTTCCTCAGGCAGGTAGTATTGCATTAGGTGCTCACTCTGTTGCCGGAGCGACAAATACTGGAAATACAACTAAATCAATAGAAATTGGTGGGATAAAATATACTTTTGCTGGACAACCTGGTGACAGCACTCCTGTGCTTTCGATTGGTTCAGGGAGTTCTTATAAAGGTACTCGAACAACAAGAAATCAAACTCTTACTCGTGACTATCAATACCGTCAAATTCAAAATGTAGCGGCGGGGTCTATTTCCAATACATCAACAGATGCAATCAATGGCTCGCAATTATATGCTGTTATTGAAGCGTTAGGAAATATGAGTGGTGATGCTGGACTTTCAAATTTTACGCTGGGTGCAGGTAAGGCTAGTGAGAAGATCACTGTCAATAAAGATGCCGATAAAAATCATTTTGATATTGTTAGTGGTAATGAAACCTATCTGACAACTGCCGTTGATGGCAGAAATGTTAAAGTTGATTTAACAGAAAAGACTAAAAATGCGATTGATCAAGTTGATCAAAATAAGGCAAATATTGCTAACAATACCAAAAATATCACCAATAATGCTCAAAACATTATCAACCTTCAAAATGAGGTGGCTAAGGGATGGAATGTAACTACCTCCAAATCTGGCACGGGTAATGTAAATGGTGCATCTTTATCAAAAGTGGCGATGGGTGAAACGGTTACTATTGATGCAGGGGATAATATCAATATTACTCAAACAGGTAAGAAAATCACGATTGCGACTTCCTCTACACCAAATTTTAGTTCGGTAAATAGTGGTAATTTAACGATCAGACCAAACGGTAAAGTCGATTTTGGCAATAATAGATTAACTAATGTTGCTAACGGTACAAGTGGTACAGATGCGGTAAATTTAAACCAACTTAATGCTTCAATGGCTAAAGCAAAAACGGAAGTCAAAGCCGGCAATAATGTGAATGTCACGAAATCCTCTGCAGCGGACGGTCACGATGTTTATACGGTTAATGCTGATAAATCTACAGTAAGTAACGGTTCTGATAAGGTTAAAGTTACCTCAACAGTTGGTGCAAATAATACTACGAATTATGCTGTTGATCTTTCCGATACGGCTAAACAACAATTAGCGAAAGAAGAAAGTGTTAATTCAACCACTTCTAACCTGATTGTGACTGAAAATGGTAAGAATAGCACAGGTGGTAAAAACTACTCGGTTAATCTAAACACTACCCTTGATCTGACGAATGCGGGAAGTGTGAAAACGGGTGATACGGTTCTTAATTCAACCGGTGTAACCATCAAAAATGGCCCGAGCGTAACAAATACAGGTGTTAATGCAGGTAATAAAAAAGTTACTAATGTAACTAATGGGACAATTGCACCAACCAGTACCGATGCGGTAAATGGTAGCCAGCTTTATGCAACTAATCAAAATGTAACTAATCTGACAACGGAAGTGAATAAAGGTTGGAATGTTACGACTTCAAAATCGGGTACAGGTAACGTATCTAATAATACCACGGCAAAAGTTGCAATGGGTGATACGGTTACCCTCGATGCCGGTGATAATATCAACATTACTCAATCAGGTAAAAAAGTTACGATTGCGACTTCCTCTACACCAAATTTTAGTTCGGTAAATAGTGGTAATTTAACGATCAGACCAAATGGTAAAGTCGATTTCGGTAATAATACCTTAACTAACGTTGCGGCACCGACAAATAATACGGATGTGGCAAATAAAAAATATGTAGATGATGGTCGTACAACGGTTAATTCAACAGACGGTAGTGTGACGGTAAATGGCACAGGGACAAATCCGAAGAATTATGATTTGTCTGTCAATATGTCAAAAGTCGCTAATGATGTGAAATTAAAATACAAAGGCGATAACAATACCTCAGGCGAAAATAAACTTGCCGATACGGTAACGTTTAAAGGTTCAACGGATATTGTAACGAATGCGAGCAATGGCCAAGTTGCCTTTGATTTAGCCGATGCAACCAAAAATAAAATTAACAATGCGATCCAAAATTTCACTGTTGGTGCGGATAAAAATAATACTGCAGCAGGTGTAAATGTAACAAATGGCGGACGTTTTGATATTGTTGGTAAAGACGGCAATTATATCGAAACGAATGTCAGCGGCAGTAATATTACCGTTGCATTAAATCAAAATGCGACTGAGGCAATCGAAAAAGCACATAAAGGCTTTAGCTTGAAAGCTCAAGACGGTAACAATGTTACTAAACAATTAGGCGAAGCGATTGAGGTTGAAGGCGGTAATAGTAATATCAACACCACCGTTGTTGACGGTAAAGTTAAGGTTAACTTAAATAATAGCCTTGATTTAACAGAGACTGGTAACGTAAAAATTGGCGATGTGAACCTGACTAAAGAGGGTTTAACCATTAACGGTGGGCCGAATGTCACTAAAGCGGGTATTGATGCGGGTAGCAAGAAAATTACCAACGTTGCAGACGGCGATATTGCGGAAAACAGTAAAGATGCGGTCAACGGCGGTCAATTATATACGGCAATCAAAGATTCCGGCTTTAACTTAGCTACCAACGGTGAAGATGTTGCAACAGATAAGCGTATCAATAATAACGAGACCTTTAACCTTAACCAAAGCACGAATATTTTGGTTAAACAGGTCGATAACGGCTATGAAATTGCTACGGCTGATAATGTAACGTTCACAAATATCACAGTTGGAAAAGACGGTAAAGACGGTGTTATCGGTGTAAACGGTGCAGACGGTAAAGGTGTCGTGTTAAACGGTAAAGATGGCTCTATCGGTCTGAAAGGTAAAGACGGTGTGTCAGCGAACTTTACAGTCGCAAACGGTACAGGCACGTTGGATGAACCAAATAAAGGCAAAGAAGGTATTGAGCGTCTTGTTTACAACACCACAAATAAAGACGGTACAACAACGACCCGTGAAATTGCCACAAAAGATGACGGTTTAATCTTTAAAGGTGATGACGATAAAGAGATTGCGAAGAAACTTGGTTCAACCTTAAATATCACCGGTGGTGCAAATAAAGATGCATTAACTGATAAAAATATCGGTGTGAACAATGAAAACGGTACATTAACGGTGAAATTAGCCAAAGATCTCAACTTAACCGAAAACGGTAGTGTGAAGATCGGCGATGTAAATCTCTCAAATGGCGGTTTAACTATCACGGGTGGGCCAAATATCACTAAAGATGGTATCAATGCGGGTAATAAAACGATCACTAATGTTGCCAATGGGACAAACCCGACCGATGCAGTTAATCTATCACAACTAAATGCCTCTGCAAAAGCGGCTAAAACGGAAGTGGTTGCAGGTCGAAATGTGAATGTAACAAATGCAACAGGTGATGCAGGTCAAACCATTTATACGGTTAATGCGGAGAAATCGGTTGTCAGCAACGGTTCGAGCAATATCACCGTTACGGCTACACCGAATGCAACCACGGGTATCACCGATTACAGTGTTGATCTTTCTGATGAAACTAAGGCACAAATCAAGAAAGAAGAAAGCGTTGTGGCGGCAAGTGATCGTGTTACAGTCACTCAAACCAAAACAAATGAGACCGGCGGCAAAGAATTTGAAGTCGATGTGAATGCACAAAAAGTGGTGGAAGCGGCACAATTACCGGTTGTTTATACGAATAAAGACGGTGATAAGCTTGTTAAAGTTGGCGATAAATTCTATAAAGCAGGTGATGTGACAAACGGCACGGCAAACGCGGATGCAACCGAAGTACCGAAAGCAGATGTGATCGCGTCATTAAATAACGGCGACAACAATACCACAGCGCCGATGACTTTAAGCAACCTACAAAGCACGTTAGACAAAGTCACCAACACGACAACGTCTAATCCGGACAAAACTGGCACGAAATATGACAATGCAACTCATAATGCTGCAACAGTCGGTGATGTGTTAAATGCAGGCTGGAACTTAAAAAATAATGGTAAAGACGTGGACTTTGTGACGCACGGTAACTCAGTCAACTTTAATGACGGCCAGGGTGTAAAAGTCAGTACGGATTACAACAGCACTACCGGTACAACTAATATTACCTTTAACACCACAAACAGTTATGTGGATAGCAACGGCAACCCAACAACCGAGCCGAGCAACAAGGTGAAATTCATCGGTGCAGAAAACGACAAACCGGTTTCTATCACCAATGTGGATAGCGGTGTATTGCCAAATAATAAAGCAATTCCGGAAGGTAAATCCTTTAATGATGTGCTAAATAATATTACCGGTAGCGATCTTAATAATGTTGTGAATGTGGGCGATTTACAAAATGCCACTAAAAACATTATGAACACCTCATTGCAAGCGGTCGGATTTGCATTAAAAACGACAAATGTAAGCGGGACTAATGGAGTAGCCGAAGAATTAACCGGTTTAACGGATGAAGGTAAACGTTTAACGAACAATGAAACCTTTAACCTAAATGCAAGCAATAATATCCAGATCAAACAGGTTGAGAACGGTTTTGAAGTGGCAACGACCGAAAACGTAACTTTCACCAACATTACGGTCGGTAAAGACGGCAAAGACGGTACAATCGGTGTGAACGGTCAAAACGGTACTGGTGTTGTGTTAAACGGTAAAGACGGCACAATAGGCATTAACGGCAAAGACGGTGCATCTGCTAACTTCACCGTGGCAAACGGTACGGGAACATTAGATACAGATGACAAAGGCGGTAACGGTATTGAACGTTTGGTGTACAACACCACCAATACGGACGGTTCAACCATGACCCGTGAAATTGCAACCAAAGATGACGGCTTGAAGTTCAAAGGCGATAAAGGTGATGAGATTGCGAAGAAACTCGGTGAAACCTTGAATATCACCGGTGGCGTGAGTGATGAAGCGAAGCTAACCGACAATAATATCGGGGTCATCACTAAAGACGGCAATCTCACTGTGAAACTAGCCAAAGATCTAAACTTAACCGACAACGGTAGCTTAACTATTGGCGATGTAAACCTCACAAAAGAGGGCTTAACTATTGCGAATGGTCCTAGCATCACGAAAAACGGTATAGATGCTGGTGATAAGAAAATCACGAATGTTACAGCAGGCACACTTTCAGCCGATAGTAAAGATGCGGTAAACGGTAGCCAGTTATATGCGACTAACCAAAACGTGACGAATATTACCAATGAAGTGGAGAAGGGCTGGAACCTCACGACCTCTCAATCCGGTACAGGTAAAGTCAGCGGTAATAGTACTGAAAAAGTCGCAATGGGCGAAACCGTGACTATTGAAGCAGGCGATAACATCAATATTACTCAAAGCGGTAAGAAAGTTACTATTGCGACCTCAAACAACATTACGGTTGGTACGGCTGGTAAAGACGGTCAAGATGGCGTTGACGGCACAATCGGTGTGAACGGTAAAGACGGTTCTGCGGTGGTGATTAACGGCAAAGACGGTTCAATCGGCTTAACCGGTCCGAAAGGTGCAGATGGTAAAGGTGCAGGTATTGCCTTAAACGGTAAAGACGGCGCAATAGGCATTAACGGCAAAGACGGTGCATCTGCTAACTTCACCGTGGCAAACGGTACGGGTACATTAGATACAGATGACAAAGGCGGTAACGGTATTGAACGTCTGGTGTACAACACCACCAATACGGACGGTTCAACCACCACCCGTGAAATTGCAACCAAAGATGACGGCTTGAAGTTCAAAGGCGATAAAGGTGATGCAGTTGCGAAGAAACTCGGTGAAACTTTGAATATCACCGGTGGCGTGAGCGATGAAGCGAAGCTGACCGACAATAATATCGGTGTCATCACTAAAGACGGCAATCTCACTGTGAAGTTAGCCAAAGATCTGAACTTAACCGAAAACGGTAGCCTCACAATTGGTAATGTAACGCTTAATAAAGATGGCTTTAACGCAGGCAATACCACAATTACCAATGTGAAAGGGAATTTAGATGCTGTTACCAACGATACAACGTCTAACCCAGATGCGACCGGTGATAAATATGCCAATATTACTCATAACGCAGCGACAGTTGGCGATGTATTAAATGCAGGTTGGAACTTGAAAGAGAACGGTAATGCAGTGGATTTTGTAACTCACGGCAATACGGTTAACTTCAAAAACGGTCAAGGTGTGAAAGTAGGGACAACCTACAATAGTACAACAGGAACGACCGATATTACCTTTAATACCACAAATAGCTATGTGGACGATAACGGAAATGCGACAGCCGAGCCAACCAATAAAGTGAAATTTATCGGTGGCAATGCGTCAGCGCCGGTTTCAATTACCAATGTGGATAGTGGCGTATTACCAAACAATGCCAGCTTACCGGAAGGTAAGACCTTTAATGATGTGTTAAATAACCTTACAGGCGATGCGTTAACTAACGTAGTCAATGCGGGTGATTTGAAAAATGCAACTAAGGATATTACAAATAGTACGCTAAATGCGGTTGGCTTTACGCTTGCGTCAAAAGCAGTGGCGGATACCAACGGTCAATCTAGCGAGAAAGAGGGATTATCGGAGGCGGATAAACGTCTGACGAACAATGAAACCTTCACATTAGATGCGGGTAATAACGTTCGCATTAAACAGATTGAAAACGGCTATGAAGTATCAACTGCAGACAATGTTACCTTTACCAATATTACTGTGGGTAAAGACGGTCAAGATGGCGTTGACGGCACAATCGGCGTGAACGGTAAAGACGGTGCGTCAGTGGTACTAAACGGTAAAGACGGCACAATCGGCATCAACGGCAAAGACGGCGCATCCGCTAACTTCACCGTGGCAAACGGTACGGGAACATTGGATACTCTGGAAAAAGGCGGTAACGGTATTGAACGTTTGGTTTACAACACCACGAATACGGACGGTACAACTACGACCCGTGAGATTGCCACTAAAGATGACGGCTTGAAATTCAAAGGTGATAGTGGTGATGAGATTGCGAAGAAACTCGGTGAAACCCTAAATATTACCGGCGGATTAACTGACAGCAATAAATTGACCGATAACAATCTTGGTGTAATCAATCAAGCGGGTGGTTTAGTGGTTAAATTAGCAAAAGAGCTTAACTTAACGAAAGACGGTAGCCTGACAATCGGCAATACCACCTTAAATGATAACGGCTTTACCCTAGTTGGCGGACCAAATATCACGACAAGCGGTATTAATGCCGGAGATAAGAAAATTACCAATGTTTCAGACGGTAATGTCAGCAGCGGTAGCAAAGAGGCAATCAACGGCGGTCAGCTCTATACGGCGATTACCAACAGTGGCTTTAACCTCACCACAAAAGCAGTGACGGGTACAAACGGTCAATCCAGCGCAGAAGGGCTATCTGATGAAGATAAACGTTTAGCGAATAACGAAACCTTTACGTTGGATGCCGGTAACAATCTTGTGATTAAGCAAATTGCAAACGGCTACGAGATTGCGACTTCTAATAACATCACTGTTGGAGCAGCGGGTCAAGATGGTGTTGACGGCACAATCGGTGTGAATGGTAAAGACGGTTCTGCGGTTGTGATTAACGGCAAAGACGGTTCAATCGGCTTAACCGGCCCGAAAGGTGCAGATGGTAAAGGTGCAGGTATTGCCTTAAACGGTAAAGACGGCGCAATAGGCATTAACGGCAAAGACGGTGCATCTGCTAACTTCACCGTGGCAAACGGTACGGGTACATTAGATACAGATGACAAAGGCGGTAACGGTATTGAACGTCTGGTGTACAACACCACCAATACGGACGGTTCAACCACCACCCGTGAAATTGCAACCAAAGATGACGGCTTGAAGTTCAAAGGCGATAAAGGTGATGCAGTTGCGAAGAAACTCGGTGAAACTTTGAATATCACCGGTGGCGTGAGCGATGAAGCGAAGCTGACCGACAATAATATCGGTGTCATCACTAAAGACGGCAATCTCACTGTGAAGTTAGCCAAAGATCTGAACTTAACCGAAAACGGTAGCCTCACAATTGGTAATCTAACGCTTAATAAAGATGGCTTTAATGCAGGGAATACCACAATTACCAATGTGAAAGGGAATTTAGATGCTGTTACCAACGATACAACGTCTAACCCAGATGCGACCGGTGATAAATATGCCAATATTACTCATAACGCAGCGACAGTTGGCGATGTATTAAATGCAGGTTGGAACTTGAAAGAGAACGGTAATGCAGTGGATTTTGTAACTCACGGCAATACGGTTAACTTCAAAAACGGTCAAGGTGTGAAAGTAGGGACAACCTACAATAGTACAACAGGAACGACCGATATTACCTTTAATACCACAAATAGCTATGTGGACGATAACGGAAATGCGACAGCCGAGCCAACCAATAAAGTGAAATTTATCGGTGGCAATGCGTCAGCGCCGGTTTCAATTACCAATGTGGATAGTGGCGTATTACCAAACAATGCCAGCTTACCGGAAGGTAAGACCTTTAATGATGTGTTAAATAACCTTACAGGTGATGCTTTAACCAATGTGGTTAATGCGGGCGATTTGAAAAATGCGACCAAAGATATCACGAATACCACGTTGCAAGCGGTCGGATTTGCGCTGAAATCTGCAAAAGTGGCTGGCTCTAATGGTATGGTTGAAACAGCATCAGACTTAAATGAGGCAGGTAAACGTTTAACAAATAACGAAACCTTTAGCTTAAATGCCGGCAATAACATCGTGATTAAACAAATCAACGATGGTTATGAAATTGCAACTGCCAACAACATCACAGTTGGAGCGGCTGGCAAAGACGGTGTTGACGGCACAATCGGCGTGAACGGTAAAGACGGTGCGTCAGTGGTACTAAACGGTAAAGACGGCTCTATCGGTTTAACCGGCCCGAAAGGTGCGGACGGAAAAGGTGCAGGCATTGCTTTAAACGGTAAAGACGGCACAATCGGCATTAACGGCAAAGACGGCGCATCCGCTAACTTCACCGTGGCAAACGGTACGGGAACATTGGATACTCCGGAAAAAGGCGGTAACGGGATTGAACGTCTGGTGTACAACACCACTAATGCGGACGGTTCAACCACTACCCGTGAAATTGCAACCAAAGATGACGGCTTGAAGTTCAAAGGCGATAAAGGTGATGAGATTGCGAAGAAACTCGGAGAAACCTTGAATATTACAGGCGGTGTGAGCGATGAAGGGAAGCTAACCGACAATAATATCGGTGTCATCACTAAAGACGGCAATCTCACTGTGAAGTTAGCCAAAGATCTGAACTTAACTAAAGACGGTAGCGTTACTATTGGTAATACAACCTTGAATGATAAAGGGCTAACCATTGCCGGTGGACCGAGTGTTACTGTTGATGGCATTAATGCAGGGGATAAGCAGATCACTAATGTAGCAAATGGGACAAATGCAACAGATGCTGTGAACCTTTCCCAGTTAAATGCAAGTATGGCTGCGGCGACAACTGAAGTTGTAGAAGGTAAAAACGTTACTGTAACTAATACAACTGTAGCGGACGGACATAAGATTTATACTGTTAATGCAGAAAAATCGATTGTTAAAGGTTCTGATAACGTTAGTGTGATTGGAAAAACAGATACAGCAAACTTCACAACAACTTACGAGATCGATCTTTCCGATGCAATGAAAAAACAAATTGCGAAGGAAGAAAGTGTTACTGCCGGTGATACAAACATTAAAGTCGATCCGAATGGCACTAACGCGTCAGGTGGTAAAGACTTTGCGGTCAGCCTCAATAAAGATCTGAACCTGACTAAAGACGGTAGTGTAACCATTGGCGGAACGACGTTGAAAGACGGCAACTTAACAATGGGTAACACCACAGTCGGCAACGATGGTCTCACCATCAAAGACGGTCCATCCATCACCCAAAACGGTATTGATGCCGGTAATAAAGTGGTGAACAATGTGGCAGATGGGGATATTAGCCCGAACAGCAAACAAGCGATCAATGGTGGTCAGCTCCATACAGCGATTACAAACAGCGGCTTTAATCTTGCGACTAATGGTCAAGATACGGCGACGGATAAGCGGATCAACAATAACGAAACCTTTAACCTCAACCAAGGTAACAATATTGTTGTGAAACAGATCGATAACGGTTACGAAATTTCAACGGGTAACAACTTAGTTATCGGTGAAAAAGGCGAACCGGGTAAAGACGGTCAGCCGGGCAAAGATGGTGTTGACGGTTCAGTCGGTGTAAACGGCAAAGATGGATCATCTGTTGTAATCAACGGTAAAGACGGCTCAATCGGCTTAACCGGTCCAAGAGGTGCTGACGGCAAAGACGGTGCGTCTGCCAACATTAGTGTGAAAAATGGCACTAAAGGTCTGGACGGTAATGACGGCAAAGACGGCGAAAGCAAAACCCGTATTGAATACGTCAAACAAGATGGTTCGACCGAAACGGTAGCAACCCTTAACGATGGTTTAGAGTTTATGGGGGATACGGGTACAGTATCTAAACAGAAACTGAATAGCCGAGTTAACGTTGTCGGCGGTCAAACGGATGCGACAAAACTATCCGATAAAGCGAACATCGGTGTGGTATCCGACGGTAAAGGCACACTTTCCGTGAAGTTAGCGAAAGATGTTGATTTAGGTCAAGAGGGTAGTGTTACTATTGGCGATACAATCATCAACAATGACGGTGTGTCTATCAAAGATGGTCCAAGTATTAACAGCAAAGGTATTAATGCAGGCAGCAAAGTGATTAGCAATGTTGCACCGGGCGTGAAAGGCACAGATGCAGTGAATGTGAGTCAATTGAAAGAAATGGGTAATCAAATTGGTCGCCATATCAATTCAATTGATAATAAAGTGAATAAAAACCGCAAGCGTAGCGATGCAGGTATCTCCGGCGTTGCTGCTATGAGCAATATTCCACAAGTGATGCTGCCGGGCAAATCTGGTCTAGGTGTCGGCGTTGGAACGAAGAACGGTCAAAGTGCTATAGCTGTGGGTTATTCACGAGCAAGTGATAATGGACGTCATATTATTAAAGTATCGACCTCCTATGATTCACAGAAGAACTTTACTGGCGGTGCAGGTTATATGTATCAATGGTAAATTAGCATTATTACCAAACTGTAATTTTATCTTTAAATAAAATTAAGCATTAATTTAAGAACTGATTTCAGCATTATGTTGGGATCAGTTCTTTTTTATATGGGAGTATTTTGCTTATCCCTTCGGAAAAGACAATCGCCGAGGGATCTGCTAAAATAGCAGTATAAATCCACTTAAAGCGGTTTTTATCGGCAAAACGACAAGCGTTGTGCGATACATTCTACACGGGTAGTGATTAAAGGCTTTAAGTATCAATCGGTTAAAAGGAAATTTATAATGACAGAGCAAAATCAACCAACTAACTATGATTCTTCAAGCATTAAGGTATTGCGCGGGTTGGATGCCGTGCGGAAACGGCCGGGAATGTATATCGGTGATACTGATGACGGCACGGGCTTGCACCATATGGTGTTTGAAGTGGTGGATAATGCGATTGACGAGGCATTGGCGGGGCATTGTGATGATATTGTTGTTACTATTCATTCGGACAATTCAGTGTCGGTGCAAGATGACGGGCGGGGGATTCCAGTCGGCATTCACCCAGAGGAGGGAGTGTCGGCGGCGGAAGTGATTATGACGGTACTGCACGCAGGCGGTAAGTTTGACGACAATTCTTACAAAGTCTCCGGCGGCTTGCACGGTGTGGGGGTGTCGGTGGTGAATGCGTTATCGTCAAAATTACAGCTCACCATTCGCCGTGAAGGACACGTTCACGAACAGTTTTACACTTTAGGCGAGCCCGATGCACCGCTCACCGTGATTGGTGAAACGGAGAAAACGGGTACAACCGTACGCTTTTGGCCGAGTTATGACATTTTCAAAAATAAAACCGATTTTGAATACAAAATTCTCTCTAAACGTTTGCGTGAGTTATCATTCTTAAATTCCGGCGTGTCGATTAAATTGGTTGATGAGCGGGACGGCAAAGAGGAACATTTTAAATATGAGGGCGGTATTCGGGCGTATGTGGAGTATTTAAACGAAGGCAAAAATCATATTCACCCGACCCCGTTCTATCTGTCCACCGAAAAAGACGGCATTGGTGTGGAAGTGTCGTTGCAGTGGAACGATAGCTACAATGAAAACGTCTATTGTTTTACCAATAATATTCCGCAGCGGGACGGTGGCACGCACCTTGCCGGTTTCCGTGGCGCATTAACCCGTGCGTTAAAGAATTATATGGATAACAGCGGCAAACTGAAAAAAGCTGACGCCAATATTGATGCCTCCGGCGATGATGCCCGTGAAGGTTTAGTGGCGGTGATTTCCGTGAAAGTGCCTGATCCGAAATTCTCCTCACAAACGAAAGATAAATTGGTCTCGTCCGAAGTGCGTCCGGCGGTAGAAAGTTCGATGAATGAAGCCTTGCAGGATTATTTATTGGAAAACCCAAACGATGCGCAAAGTATTGTGAGCAAAATTATTGATGCGGCGCGGGCGCGCGAAGCTGCACGGAAAGCCCGTGAAATGACCCGCCGTAAAGGCGCGCTAGATCTAGGTGGCTTACCGGGTAAATTAGCCGATTGTCAGGAAAAAGATCCGGCATTGTCCGAACTCTACTTGGTGGAGGGAGATTCCGCAGGCGGCTCGGCAAAACAGGGCAGGGATCGCAAAAATCAAGCGATTTTGCCGTTAAAAGGGAAAATTCTGAATGTGGAAAAAGCCCGTTTTGACAAGATGCTCTCCTCGCAAGAAGTGGCAACTTTAATCACCGCACTCGGCGCAGGTATCGGGCGTGATGAATATAATATTGAAAAGCTGCGTTACCACAAAATCATCATTATGACCGATGCGGACGTGGACGGTGCGCACATTCGTACCCTATTATTGACCTTCTTTTACCGTCAAATGCCGGAGCTGATCGAGCGGGGCTATGTGTATATTGCCCAACCGCCGTTATATAAAGTGAAAAAAGGCAAACAAGAGAAATATATTCAAGATAACGAAGAAATGACCCAATACGAGCTGGCACTCGCATTAGACGGTGCGGCATTGTATGTGAGTGAAAATGCACCGGCATTGAGCGGTTTAGCCTTGGAAAGTTTAATTTCCGAATATAATGCCGTGCAAAAATTACTGGAGCGGCTGGTGCGCCGTTATCCGTTGGCACTCTCTAATGAGCTGATCTATCACGAGCCGCTTTCAACGGATTTTGCAAAAAATGAAGCGGAAGTAACCGCTTGGGTAAGCACTTTGGTGGACACGCTAAACGCTAAAGATACCGCCGGCAGCACTTATCAAGCCAATGTGTTTTACAATGCCGAACGGCATATTTACGAACCGGAAATTGTCATCAAAACCCACGGTATTGACAGCACTTGCCGTTTGGACTTCAACTTTATCAGTAGCAATGAATACGCCCGTATTATTAAGTTGGGCGGACAACTCAGAGACTTACTTGAACCGACCGCCTATATAATGCGTGGCGAGCGGAAACAGCCGATTGATAGCTTCGCACAGGCGATTGATTGGCTAGTGAAAGAATCCCGCAAAGGATTAACCATTCAGCGCTATAAAGGGCTGGGCGAAATGAACCCGGAACAGCTATGGGAAACGACTATGGATCCCGTTGCCCGTAAAATGTTACAGGTTACGATTACCGATGCGATTACCGCCGATAAGCTCTTTACAACCTTGATGGGTGATGAAGTTGAGCCCCGCCGAGACTTTATCGAAAACAATGCGCTTTATGCCAATTTAGATATTTAACAAAAAGCCCCGAATTGTCGGGGCTTATTTTTTAGATTTAATAATAGAGAGTAGTCTAGCAGACGGTCAGATTGCCAATATGACATTATTGCAAAATAATTCAAGTATCCCACCGCTTGTTTCCTACCAAAACAATGGAAAATCGCTTATAATCTCGCCCTTTAACGTTCCGAATTTATTTTAAAAAGTTAAGGTAATCAAATGTCTGAACAGGAAAATCAAGAACTGGATCTCAACGGGGAAATGTTAGCCCGCCGTGAGAAACTCAATCAGCTGCGTGAACGTGGCAATCCTTTCCCGAACACCTTTCGCCGTGAAGATAAAGCCCTCGATTTACATCAAAAATATGATGACATAGACGGTGAAGAATTAAAAACACAATCAGTATCAGCGGTGGTTGCCGGGCGGATTATGCTGCGTCGTGCAATGGGAAAAGCTACTTTTATCACTATTCAAGATGTAAGCGGACAAATTCAGCTCTATGTTGCCCGTGATAATTTAGCCGAAGGCGAATACGAAAAAACCGTTGGTTTGTTGGATTTAGGCGATATTATCGGCGTCAAAGGCACTCTGTTTAAAACCAAAACCGGCGAACTTACTGTGCGAGCAGCCGAATTACAACTTCTCACCAAAGCATTACGTCCTCTACCGAACAAACATAAAGGCTTGACCGATCAAGAAACGCGCTATCGCCAACGCTATTTGGATTTAATCGCTAACGAAGAGTCTCGCCGTGCCTTTGTGATCCGCTCGAAAGTGGTGTCCGGTATCCGCCAATTCTTCTTGGAAAAAGATTTTATCGAAGTGGAAACCCCGATGTTGCAAGTTATTCCGGGCGGAGCGGCGGCCAAGCCGTTTATTACCCACCATAATGCGTTAGATGTGGATATGTATCTACGCATTGCGCCGGAACTCTACCTGAAACGCCTTGTGGTCGGCGGCTTTGAGCGGGTATTTGAGTTAAACCGCAATTTCCGTAACGAAGGGGTATCGGTACGCCATAACCCTGAATTTACAATGATTGAATACTACCAAGCCTATGCCGATTACCACGATTTAATGGATAACACCGAAGAGTTATTGCGTAAATTAGCATTGGATATTCTCGGTACGACCACCGTGCCTTACGGCGAATATGTGTTTGATTTCGGCAAACCCTTTGAACGCATTACAATGCACGATGCAATCGTGAAATATGGTAACGGCATTACTCTTGAGCAGTTGCACGATTTTGACCAATCGGTCGCCGTGGCAAAAGCGCTGAATATTGAGATCCAAAAATCGTGGGGCTTAGGTTCGGTGGTTAATGCAATTTTTGAAGAAGTGGCGGAGCATCAACTTATTCAGCCGACCTTCTTAATGGCGCATCCGGCGGAAATCTCCCCGCTTGCCCGCCGTAACGATCAAAATCCGGAGGTAACGGACCGTTTTGAACTCTTTATCGGCGGTCGTGAAATCGGCAACGGCTTCTCAGAGTTAAACGATGCGGAAGACCAAGCAGAACGCTTTCAAGCGCAAGTGGCAGCGAAAGAAGCCGGCGATGACGAAGCGATGTTCTACGATGACGACTTCGTGGTTGCCCTTGAACACGGCTTACCGCCGACAGCCGGCGAAGGCTTAGGGATCGACCGCTTGGCGATGATTTTTGCCAACGCACCGTCTATCCGTGATGTCATTTTATTCCCGGCAATGCGCCAAAAATAACCTCATATAAAAAGTGGGGAAACAGCAAGTGGTCTGTTTCCCCGCTTTTTTTACCCTTGCGGCATAATAGTTTTATTTTGCAAAATACTCGCTAAAACCCACCGCTTGTTAAGCTAAAAATTTCTGGATCGCGCGGATAACCGTATCCGGTTTTTCGGCGTGTACCCAGTGATCCGTATTGCTCACCACAAAAGAGCGGGCTTGCGGGAATTGTGCCAAAATAGTCGGCGTATCCTTTGCCTGCAAATAGTCCGACAGTTCACCTTTAATAAACAGGGTCGGTTTATTGACGTTTACCGGCTGCCAATCCATTATCCTTTCGTAGTTTTGTTTTAAGCCGGACAGGTTGAATTTGAATGATTCAGGGCTGTTCAGATCGAAGGATTTGAGCATAAATTGCTGAACGCCTTCGTCTTTGATGCCTTTGGCAATCTCGGCTTTCGCTTGTTGGCGATTAGCAGGTTTGGCGGCTTTGACGGCAAATAATCCGGCGAAAATACTGTCGTGGCGGTGCGGCGGATAGATCACTGGCGCAATGTCGATCACCACTAATTTAGCCACTAATTCGGGGGCGAGATCTGCTAATTTCATTGCGGTTTTGCCGCCCATTGAATGACCGACCACAATTACCTGCGTTAAATTCAGTTTCACTAATAATCGGCGTAAATCTTCTGCCATTAGTGCATAACTCATTTCATCGCTGTGAAAGGATTGCCCGTGATTACGTAGATCGGCCCGTAAAATCCCATATTGCTCGCTAAAGGCTCTGGCGATAATGCCGAGGTTATTCATATCGCCGAATAAACCGTGCAGAAACAGCATTGTCGGCGGATTTGGACTGCTTGGCGCAGTGGCAGCTTGGTAGTGGTAGTGAAGTAGGGTTTGTTCGTGCATAATTTGTCTAAAATGAAGTAAAAAGTCAGAGAAGATCCTGCAAAACGGATCTGAAATGCGTATAATGCCTAGAATTTTTTGCGAATCAAGTTATTTAGGGGAAAGAGATGAAAACAATTGAGATTGACGATGAATTGTACCACTATATTGCCAGCCGTACGCAATCTATTGGCGAGAGCGCATCCGATATTTTACGCCGTTTGCTTCGCCTGCCGGCATCGCCGCAACCCTTTGTGTTGGTTCAAGAAAATATGATCGATGAGTTGAAAACATTGGCGAAAATGCCGAAGAAAAAGCAGACGCTCAGCAATCAGGAAAAAGTGGTGAAGCGGGTTGAATATGTGTTGGTGTCCAGTCAGTTTGTGGAAGAAAGCAAAGGGGTAAACCGTTTTCTGCAATTGCTTTCGGCGTTGTACCGAGCGAGTCCGGAGGCATTTTCCCAAGCGACTGAAAACGTACAGGGCAGTGAGCGAATCTACTTTGCCAAAGACGAGGCGACCATTTTAGCCAACGGTAGCAGTGCGAAAGCCAAACAAATTCCCGACTCGCCGTTTTGGGTAATCACCAATAATAATACCGAGCGAAAAGGGATTATCTTGTGTGCTTTGATGAATGCGATGGAGCTGCCTGAAGCCTTAGTCAGCCGTGTGAAAAACTGTTTTATTTAACCTAATCCTAGTCCGATAGTTCAACCGATATGCAAGATTTTTCCCTTTTTCCGAGTGCGCAATGGTGCGATGCAATTCCCGAACAGTGTGCGCTGATGTGGGAAAAGGGCGAGGCTGATCCTCTTTCTTTCTTACCTGAACAATTTTCGTGGCGGCAGTGGCAGCGATTAGTCTGCCAAATGGCAACCTTTCTGCAAAGCAAGGGCGTAGCAGCACAGCAATTAGTGGCGTATCGTGGGCAGCATCGCTTGCTGGGGC
Organism: Muribacter muris; assembly: GCF_004569585.1. Classification (NCBI taxonomy): domain Bacteria; kingdom Pseudomonadati; phylum Pseudomonadota; class Gammaproteobacteria; order Pasteurellales; family Pasteurellaceae; genus Muribacter; species Muribacter muris. Next base: position 39,508 of record NZ_SPPA01000009.1, read on the forward strand.
TACTCTGCTATTGTGGCGTCTTGAGTTTAAATGCCCGCATTTTGATGTTAAATCCGGCAATGCCGCCTGCCCAACGCAATCAGATTTTGGCGGATAATCGGATCGAACATTGCTTGTGTGAAGCGGATTTTGCCGATTTTTCCCTGGAACTGCCCGCTTGCAGTTTGCCGTTACCCGCCCTCGATCAGCCGGCGACGTTGACCTTAACCTCAGGATCGAGCGGTAAGCCGAAAGCGGTCGTCCACAGCATACGGCAACATTTAGCCAGTGCCGAGGGCGTCTGTCAATTTATGCAGTTCGGGCAAGGTGATAGTTGGTTATTCAGCCTGCCGCTATTTCACGTTTCGGGGCAAGGCATTGTATGGCGTTGGCTCAGCCAAGGGGCAACGTTGGTGATTTGCGAAGAGAAAAACCGCCTTTGGCATTGGCTGGCACAGGTCAGCCACGCCTCTCTCGTGCCGACACAGTTACAACGCTATTTGACGCACTTAACGGATAGAACGGCACATCAGCATATTTTGTTGGGCGGTGCATTTATTCCACCTGCGTTGATCCGCCAAGCCCAAGCAAACGGAATAACCACCTATGCGGGCTATGGTATGACTGAAATGGCCTCTACGGTGTGCGCCGTCAAAAACGACCACGATAATGTCGGCTACCCGTTAGCCGACAGAGCAGTCAAAATTGTCGATAATGAAATTTGGGTGCGAGGCGCAATGTTAGGGTTGGGCTACTGGCAGCACGGCGAGATTGTGCCGTTCACCAATGCGGCGGGCTGGTTTGCGACCAAAGATAAAGGCGAATATCGGGCGAACGGTAAATTGGTCATTAACGGACGGTTGGATAATATGTTTATTTCCGGCGGCGAAAATATTCAGCCGGAGGCAGTTGAGGCAACCCTATTTGCCAGCGGATTGTTAAAAAATATTGTGATCGTACCGCTTGCGGATCGGGAATTTGGCGAGCGTCCGGTAGCTCTGGTGGAATTTAACGAGCCTTTTTCAACGCAAGCGGTCGAAAAGCTCCGACAATTTGCAAAACAGCAGTTGGAAGCCTTTAAACAGCCGATTCACTATTTGCCGTGGGCGGCGGAAAAATGGCAAACAAATGGCATTAAAATTTCACGTTCACAATTAAAACAGTATGTGGCAGAACTTATTAGAGAGCAGCACAATGTTTAAAAAAGGCTATTGGTTAGTGTTATGTTGGCTATTTTGCTTTGCGAGTGTCAGTGTCGGCGAGATTTCGCCACTGGAAATTGATGCGATAAAAAACCAACTCCAACTGGTAAAATCGGACAGTACCAATGAAGCAACGCTGCTGGCAAAAAATTTGGAAGGCACATTAGCCTTTTTGGAGCGTGCCAAAAAACAGCAAAAAGAGCTGGAAGAGTTGGAAAGCCAACTAAAAACCGCACCGCAAGAGATTGCCGAGTATCAAGCTAGGATCAAAAAATTGAAGGACGAGATTGATGTTAATATCAATGATTTTGACGGCTTAACCAGCGAAGAGATTGAAGCGAAGCAAGACAGTATTCACCAAGAATTGCAAGAATTGCAGCGAAAAATGAGCGATCTCAATTCCAGCTTAGCAAGTTATCGCTCCGCTCTTGAACAGACCCGCCGCCAAATCGGTGAAAATCATCAGCAAATCGAAAAGCTGACCCGTTGGAAATATAATGCGCAGGCGAGTAAGTCGTTGATTGATAAATATAATGCGGAAATTCACTATTTAGAGCTGAATAATCGCTATAATCTGATTTTAGGTCAGAACATTGAGTTGCTTTCCAACCTTGATGAAGCGAAAAAAAGCCTTGCAACCTTGCAGCAGCAGCGTTTTTACCAACAAATTACCAGCTTGCAAGATGTGCTGAATGAGTTTCGGGTCAAAGAGTACGAGGCACAAGCCAAACAGGCCGAAGAACTGAAGGCAAACAATAAAGTTGAAAATCCGATTATTCAGGAAGAACTGAATTTAAATACCAGGCTCAGCCAATATTTAGTCGAACAGACCCAAAAAGCAAATAGCCTCTCCCAAGAAAGTTTGCGCGCCCGTAACGTGTTGGACGGTTTAACTCAAACTCAGCACAATATTGAGGAGCAGATCAGTGCTTTGCAGGGAACATTGGTGCTTTCCCGCATTATCAACCAGCAAAAACAGAGCTTGCCGACGGAAAGTGTGACTAAAGGTTTGGCAAAAGATATTGCAAAATTGCGGGTGGAAATCTTTGAACTCTCGCAAAAACGGGACGGATTGTACAATGTGCCGGAGGCAATCGCTAAAATTGAGAGCGATCACAAAATCACCCTCGACAATACGGAACGCCAAACCTTAGAGAATATCCTCAAAGAGCGGGAAAAAATTTTGGTAGAGTTGGTGAAAACCCTCAACAGTAAACTCAATTTAGCCAACGAAATTGAGTCCATTCAGAAAAAAATCATTGGCATCAGCGACTCGCTGCAAAGTAAATTGCAGTTGCAGAGTTTTTGGGTGCAGAGTAACAACCCGATTGATTTGTCGTGGGTGGAAGAGTTTCCGCAATTAGCGATCGCCGAGGTGTCGGAATTAACCAAGTATCTCGGCTTTGATAATTTAGGGCAGAACCTGTTTTCTACCGCCGTCTTTTTGTTGATCTTGCTTTTGCTTTACGGCTTGATTATTTGGAAAAAAGCGGCGATAAAAGCCCGCTTGTCCACCATTGCCGGTCAAGTGAATACCCTGAAAAATGATAGTCATTGGCATACGCCGGAAGCGATGTTGTGGACGATTATCCTCAATTTGCCGAGCACCCTAATGTTTCTATTTGTGGCGACCGTGTTGGTGTTCATCTTTTTTGCCGATCCGCTGTCGGCGTGGGAATGGGTATCCAGTATGTCGTCTTACTGGTTGTTCTTTGCCACCATTCTCTCACTATTACGTCCGAACGGCTTGGCGTACCGCCACTTTGGAATGCCGCCGGAGAGTAATGCGATTTTCCAACGGATCATCAAAGAGTCCGTTTGGATTGTGGTGTTGCTGTTTGTCTCCTCAATTTTTTCGCAGGTGGAGATTATCGGCTTTACCAACGATGTGATCGGGCAGGTGATGACGATTATTGCACTTGCTTTGTGTACGTTTTTGGTTCGTCCGTTGCTGGATCGCGGGATTAGGGAGTATGAAAATGCCAATACAGAAGACGGCACGAAGCGAAGCGTCAGCCTGTTCAAATTGTTGCGGTTTGTGCTATTTATCGTCCCGCTAACCTTGATCGTCTTGATTGTATTGGGATACTACTATACGGCGGTTTACCTGATCGAGCATATCATCAAGAGCTATTTGATTGCGTTAGTGTGGGTGTTCGGACGCTATTTTGCCTATCGCTCCTTAACCATTTCGTCACGGCGAATGGCATACCGCCGTTTGCAGCATAAGCGGGAGAAAATCCGTGAGCAAGCTGCCGAGCAGGGCAAGGAAGAGCCAAAAGAGAAAGCGGAAGAGACGATTAAAATTTCTACCGTTAATGAACAGATTTTCAGAATGGCGGATTTAATCGGCTGGGTGATTTTGTTCGGATCACTCTATGCGGTTTGGTCGGATCTGATCGGCGTGGCTAATTACCTGAATACCTTTGTGCTGTGGGAGCATATCGAAAGCACATCTAAAGGGGAGTTGGTGGAATCCGTTACCTTGCTGAATATGTTGCGTTCAATGCTCTATATCACGATCACCTATGTGTTGGTGAAAAATATCAAAGGGATCTTGGAAGTTACCTTTTTCTCTCGGGTAAAATTTTCCAAAGGCACACCGCATACAATCACGGCGGTATTAACCTATCTCATTATTACCTTAGGCTGTATTTCTGCCTTTACGGCGTTGGGGATCTCGTGGAGTAAAATTCAGTGGGTGTTTACAGCGTTATCCGTCGGTCTTGGTTTTGGGGTACGGGAAATTTTTGGTAGCTTTGTTTCCGGTACTATTTTATTATTTGAACGCCCTATCCGGGTTGGTGATAAAGTAACGGTCGGCAGTTTTACCGGCGTTATTACCCGCATTCGCCTACGTTCCACTACTTTAATTGATGACGATAATAAAGAAGTGGTATTGCCAAACCAAGCCTTTGTTACGGATCGTTTTATTAACTGGACGTTGAATAACACCATTACCCGTTTACAAATCGGCTTGAAGATCAACTCCGGCGAAGATCTCAATTTAGTCAAAGCCCTGTTGCTGCAAGCGGCGACCGATGCACCGAAAGTGATTGCCGAGCCTGCTCCGAAGGTGAATTTAATCAGCTTTGGCGAAGGGTGGATCGAACACGAGCTGGCGGTACACGTTTTAGAATTAGACGATCGGGCGGATACCCGCAATTTCTTGTATCATCGCATTGACGAATTATTTAACCAACATCAGATACAGATTGCTTTCAATAAATTAGAGGTAAACCTCGCCCATAACACAACATATAAGGATACAAAATGGCAGGAAACAGCATAGGACAACTTTTTCGGGTAACGACCTTTGGCGAATCTCACGGCATTGCACTCGGTTGTATCGTGGACGGCGTGCCGCCCAATATGATGCTTAGCGAAGCGGATTTACAACCGGATTTGGATCGCCGTAAACCCGGCTCATCCCGTTATACCACACCTCGCCGTGAAAATGATGAAGTGCAAATTTTATCTGGCGTATTTGAAGGCAAAACGACCGGAACGAGTATCGGCTTAATCATTAAAAACGGCGATCAACGCTCAAAAGATTACAGCGAGATTATGGATAAATACCGTCCGGGACACGCCGATTATACTTATCAACAAAAATACGGTATTCGGGATTACCGTGGCGGTGGTCGCTCCTCCGCCCGTGAAACAGCAATGCGTGTGGCAGCGGGAGCGATTGCAAAAAAATATTTGCGTGAACAGTTTGGGATTGAAGTGAGAGGCTATCTATCTCAAATGGGGAATGTTAAAATTTCCCCGCAAACGACCGCTTGTATTGATTGGCAGCAGGTGAACAACAATCCGTTTTTCTGCCCTGATCCGCAAGCAATTGAGCAGTTTGATGCCTTAATCCGAGAATTAAAAAAAGCCGGCGATTCCGTTGGCGGCAAGGTAACGGTTATTGCAGAAAATGTACCGGTGGGGCTGGGCGAACCCGTGTTTGACCGCCTAGATGCCGACTTAGCTCACGCATTAATGTCTATCAATGCGGTGAAAGGGGTGGAAATCGGCGACGGTTTTGCCGTTGTTGAGCAAAACGGCAGCCAGCATCGTGATGAAATGACCCCGCAAGGTTTTTGTTCTAATCACGCTGGCGGTATTTTGGGCGGTATCAGCTCGGGACAGCCGATTATTGCCCATATCGCCCTAAAACCGACTTCCAGCATTACCGTCCCCGGACGCAGTGTGAATACTGCCAATGAAGCGGTTGAAGTGGTAACAAAAGGGCGGCACGATCCTTGTGTGGCAATCCGAGCCGTACCAATAGCGGAAGCGATGACGGCGATTGTTCTGCTCGACCATCTATTGCGGTTTAAAGCGCAATGCAGATAAGTAAAAAGCCTCTGGGATAGAGGCTTTTTTTGATATTAGGCATTAACGGAAATCGGCACTTGCGCTTTGGTGCCGGTTGCCATTTCGGTCAGCTCGTCCATTCGGTTAATGGTAATATATTTACCCTGTACGCTGATCATTCCGCTTTTTTGGAAACGCCCGAGTAAACGGCTGATGGTTTCAATGGTTAAACCGAGGTAATTGCCGATATCGCCACGGGTCATCGTTAAACGAAATTCCCGTGCCGAAAAACCACGGGCGGCATAGCGTTGAGAAAGATTATGTAGAAAGGCGGCCAGTTTTTCTTCGGCGCTCATTTTGGATAACAGCAAAATCATTTCCTGATCGCTTTTAATTTCGCTGCTCATTAAACGCATAATTTGGTGGCGGATTTTCGGCATTTTGCCGGCTAAATCGTCTAAAATATCAAATGGAATTTCGCAGATCATTGACGTTTCAAGGGCTTGAGCAAAGCCGATATGGCGCATATCCATAATGGCATCGAAGCCGACCAAATCCCCCGGCAGATGGAAGGCGGTGATTTGCTCTTCGCCGCTTTCGCTGATCGTATAGCTTTTAATTGTACCTGAACGAATCGCATAAATAGAGCGTAGTTCATCGCCGGACTGGAAAATGATTTGCGACTTTTGAACCGGCTTTTTCCGTTCAATAATGTTGTCTAATTGGGTTAATTCGTGCTCATTGAGGGTAAAAGGCAAACACAACTGGCTAATACTGCAATTTTGGCAGTGAATTGTGCAAGCCGTCCTTCCATTTGCTTTAAAATCAGATACAATTTTCATACTGTATTCGCCTTAAATTTGATTTAAGGCAAATTTTACCATTTTTCAGTGTCATATTGAAAGGATATTATTTGGATTTGAGGTGAAAATGCCCGCAGAGAAATTAACCAAAAAACGCTTAATTCAAATCATCATTATGCTGGTGATTTTAATCGCAGCGTTTACTTACCGTACCTATACTTATTAGCAACAAGCGGTGAGTTTTGCAGATTTTTTCGATATTATGTAGCAGTTGCACAAAGCCGTTTTAAAACAAGGCGACCTTTCCGTCGCCTTTATTTTTGTGGCTAATTCTGTCATTTTATTAGTGGCGATTATTCCATTTTTGGTAATAAATCTCAACGCTATCTAAGCAGTAAACTAATATTCTGTCAGCAATCACCTCGTTTTCCCACTGCATTAAACCTTCGATTTCATTTAGCCTTTTCTGTGCTTGGTATTGGGCGTAGGCTTTTGAGTAGCGAGGTTCGACCTGCTCTATTTTTGCAGGGACTTTGGTTTCCAATAAATCGAAAAATTTGTTGATACTATGCCGTTCACTCCACCTTACCGTATGACGTTTTATATCATCCAAAATGGAATGCTCGCCCCATCTCCAAATGTCAAAATCTTCACTAGATTCAAAATAGATCCGCATATCATAATGTAGCTTCATTTTCGCTCCTTATTAGGTCGTTTGTAATGAATGGATGCCAAATCGGGCTTCAGGCATTTTATTGCCTTGCCAATAGCCGGTAAAATGGCGTGAGGGTAAAGTGTTGAACGTGCAGCGTAGCAAATGTTCAAATTTCTCTTTGACGCTTTTTCGACGATTATCTTCCCGCCACGCTGTCTCGTTAGCGTAGAACATTAGGTACTTGTTTTTCATTTTGTGGTAAATCCCTGTAATGGCACGCCGCAGTCGTGCAAAAAAGGATTCGGCAAGGTTATTGGTGATGCCCTCGATGGAACGATATTCTTGGGAATGATTTACCCGCCATAAATCATAATGGAATATCAGGCTATCGTAGGCAGGGTTTTCGTCAGCGTGAATCGTGCTGTTGGGTTTCACAAGGCGTTGGGTTAAATCCAGTATGTCTTGGGTGTTTTCTTCTTTGACGAGGGCAACAATGCTTCGCTCTGCACCTTTGATTATTTTTTGATTTTTTGCCTGTTGCCGGAATACCAATACACAAGCCTTATCCTTGCATTGATGACATTTCTTACGTCTATCAATGCGTTTGTGGCGGAAGTTTTTCGGGCGGATGTAGTAATTTACATAAGCACCGTCAATATGGATTTCACCATGTAATGGCGTTAAATCTTTCGTCTTTTCTAGGCTTTCACGGAATTTATGTAACAGTACCCACGCCGTTTTATATTGCACATTGAGCTTGTGAGAAAGGGAAATGGCGGATAAGCCTTTGCTTTCCGTGACAAAGAGAAGAAGTGCAATAAGGATTTGCCGCAGGGTGAGTTTGTGAAATTGAAATATTGTGCCTGTGGTAATCGAAAAGCGATATTGGCAGTGTTTGCATTGAAATTGTTGGCGTGTGTGGATGAAATAGGCTTGATGGCAAGTGTCACAACGCGGGCAGACTTGCTCTGCTTCACTGTGCCAACGGGCATTTTTGAGTAAGGCAAAGATTTCGGCATCAGAAAGCAGTGCCACTTGCGCAATCGGCAAGCGGCGTGCTTTGGCTGATAACAGAAAATGCTGTGCCATAAAAACAATAATCCCTTTATTACAACGCTTAAATTCCAAGCCTTTTTAGGCTTTAAAAAATCAAAAGTCGTAATAAAGGGACTATTATTTTTCTGTGCGGAAAAATGTATTGTTATATAGGGTGCTTGTCAAGGAAAATTTTCAAGCGCTTTAAGCCTACCTTTTGAAAAATCTGTCAAGTGTTTTTTTGAATTAATTTTGAAAATTAAAGAATATCAAAGAGTTAAAAAAATTCCATAAAAGGATCTTTTAGATCCTTTAGAAACTGATTGCTGGTTTTTTAATCGGTGTTTTTAGATGATTAATCCGCTATAATTACGTCAATGGAAGAAAAATGAGATGATAAAAATGCTTTATATTCCACCCACTAATCCTAATCACTATGTCAGTAGTATTGTTGCCTTAAACATTATCAGTCCTGAAAATACGGGGGACTGGCATAGTGCGGCTGCGTTAAGTGAAAATGCGTATCCCCTTGAGTTCTATCTCTATGGCGAAAATCAGTCTAAAAATACCCATCATTTATTAGGGCAGCAAGGTATTATTGACGGTACGCAACGATTGAATGAGATGGGATATTATCCTCAGAATACACCGGTTTGGATAGCCGACCACCCGCGTGCCTGCGTGGATTATCTCTATTATGCCGTGCTGAAAACCGGTTCACTTGGACGGGTAATGCTTGATGATTGGTTTCCTAGCGAGGAAGATAAACTGTCTGTCTATGCTTTAATTGATGCGTTAGAACCCCACTTAACGGATGCTGAAAAGGAGAATTTACAATTATGGAAGAAAAAGAATCCAATAATGTAATCTTAACAGAACGAGATAAACAGCACGAATGCCTAATTCGTGCCGTGTTGAGTAATCTTGTCGAAACACCACTTGTATTAAAGGGCGGCACGGCACTTTACTTAGGTTATGGATTAAATCGTTTCTCCGAAGATTTAGATTTCGACTCTGATAAGAAACTTAATCTTGTTAATAAAATCAAAAGCTCTGCACCGCACGGCATTGTAATTGATGAGGTGAATGTAAAAAAGGATACCGATACCGTCAGTCGTTATATGGTGAATTACCACGTTCGGGATACAGGACATAAAGATTCGCTAAAAATCGAGATTTCTTATCGTAACCCACCGCCAACGGAACAAATTTCAGTCCAAAATGGTATTCGTGTTGCTTCCATTGAGCGTATTACTGACAATAAATTAAATGCCGCCTTTGATGGTGAAAATACTCGAACAAAAGGGCGTGATTTATTTGATTTACATTTCATCGCAAAGAACTATGGCGATATGTTATCACTTCCGATATTAGAGCGTTTAAGGACTTTTTCGCAAGATCCTGATAAATTAGTCAGTGCGTATAGCGAAGATATAAAAGCCGATCCACTTTTAAATAAAATTATGGATGTAGATACTATTTCACTTGAGCTTAATGAAATTGCAGAAAAATTACATACAGCGAGATCTTCTATTAAAATGGAAGAAGAAACACCCGCTCAAGCATTAAAGCGTGTATTACATTCAAGAAGAACATCAATACCGTCTGAAGATGAGCAGGATTTAGACTTAAATTTTGATCCTAATTTTGAGTTAGATTCAGAATCTCGTATTGCAGTCGAAAATGCTATTTACCAACAAATGAATGCAGAAGAAATACTGAACCGTTATGCTGAAAAATCTACAAATATGAATAAATCTGAAATACAGAGTTCAACTGTTAATTCTATTATTTCTAAGGCATTAAAAAGGAGATAGCAGATAGGGTAAGGTATTCGAGACGCTCTAAACTCCTACTAGAGATGTTCCAACTTGAAAATTCAAGTCAAAGCGTTTATGCCTCGAATACCGTACTGTCACAAGAAAATTTGTGAGCTAAACGCCTAGATAAACTCATTGCAGCATTCGCCCATAATGTGCAAGATGCCCAATTTTTGCGGTTTATCTATCTTCCCCATTTGAAGGAAAGCTAAAGACAAAATAATTGATTCGTTGGCAAATTGTACTCATTCTTGGTGGGAATTTTTCCCCAAAGAACGAGATTTGAATGTAATCCTAAATGATGGATTCGTCAAGTAAAACAACCTCTTTTGCGGTATATCTTATTTTACTACCCACTTTTTATCTTTTATTTTTCTTTCATTGAATAAACATTCTTGTATTTTAAATTAACTATTTAGTTAATATGTTTTCAATTTAGCTTATAATGTTATGAAACTTCAATTTTTTCATAGCAAGATAAGCAATTATTATGATAATAAGACATATTACCTACCATATCTTACATAAAGAACAAAGCGGTGAAGCTGAGTTAGAGCTTAACCCGAGTCCACTTACCCCAAGTGAAGCTCATCATAATTTCTTAGAAACATTAACAAAAGCATATAGAGTTCGGGCAGGTAAAGGGTTTGGTTCATTTGATAGTGATGAAGACAATTTCCCAATGCCTAGATTCTTAATAGATTATTTGGGAGATGATGACTTTCAACGCTTAACAGTAAGAATGATGAATACTCTTCTAGTAAAGATTCAAAGCCAACCTTTTGCAACAGGTGGAAAAGTATTTATCGCACATTATGAAAACCAAGACAGCAATTACCTATTAATTGCCATTTTAGCTGACCGTGTTGGTTTCTCTGCTCAAAACTGGGAAATGTTAGAAAACGAAATGCTGGATATTGAGCATCTCAAATACGCTGGACGTATTGATTTAACTGCTTGGCAAGCAAATGAAACTCGTTATATTAGCTTTCTTAAAGGACAAGGTGATGTATCTGTTTACTTTAAAGAATTTTTATCTTGTAACGATGCTCTTGTTGCAAGAGAAGAAACTAAAAAATTGGTAGTCTTGCTTGAAGAATTTACTCGTGAACAAGGTTATGAGTTAGAGCAAAAAACAGCATTCTTTAATGACGTGAAATCTTATTTAACAGATATTAGCAATAATGGCGGATCATTTAATACTGAGGAGTTTACTAATCGAGTTTATCCGAGCGATCCTCAGTTATTACAAGAAAAACTAAGTAACGTGGAGACAGGTGTACAAGATGGTTTTACTCCAGATAAGACCGCACTTAAACGATTGATTACTTTTGTTGGGAAAACAAAGAATTGGCGTTTATCTTTTGATCGAACAGCAATTTCAGAAGGGCAAATTTCTACAGATAATGGTAAAATTATCGTTAACAATCCAACTTTAGAATTATTAGAAGCATTTGAATAATGAGCGTTACTTTTTCCGATCTTATACAAATTTATCGTGAATCTGAACCGTTAATTGGTTCGGAGAAGCGTCTTTTTTGTATTCAAACGGAACAGCAATTAGATATACTCAATCAGCTATTATCCGATGACAATTATGAAAATACAGTGTTGGAATCTGAAAATACGCTTGAGCTTGGGGCAAAAGTTAATCTCATTTTTGGAACGCCTAAACCCCAATTTGGGCGTTTCTTCAATAAGCTAGATGATTTTATAAAAGGTGATATAACTCAATTCAATAACGATGCATTATCCAACGCTCCTTACTTTATAAAATCCGAAAATCTTGCTTCATTCGATGAGAATGTCCCTATTTTAAAGTCTTATCAAGTAGTCAGAGATTTCTTGCGACAATTGATCGCAATGGACTCTTATACAGATGTGGTAAACAAGAAACTTATATTCTTTAGCAAAAAGACCTTTGAATTATCCATTGATGTAACTATTAAACTAAACGAATTTATTCAACTCATCAGAGATTTGGACGATGAACAACGTAAATTAATTATTGATTTTCAGGAGTGGCTTAATGATGAAGAGACGAGCAGCCATACTGATGAGAAAAAATCAATACTAGCTTTTGTGCTATCAGATTCTTTGCCTTCTGATGCCAACTTTTCAGATGTAATTCAACAGATTGCTCGTATTAGTGAATCGGTACAAGCTCAATATGCCTTATACCTTGAAAACTTTAGCTATGAAAAATTTGTTAAAAAGTTAGAAGAGAATACTGAAAAATTTGTTACAAAAATCAACGATACGATTAGCAAAGTGCTTCCTCAGTTCCTAGGACTACCATTTTTAACAGCTGTGCCTTCAGCTCTGAAATCAGCAGATAACTGGTTGATTTATCTTGCTCTTATGCTCTATTGTATAATATGTGGTTATGGGTTATCTAACCAAAAATTAGTTCTCGATCACATTAGACAAGATGTTGAACGATTTGAGGGTAAAGGCAAAATTCCAGGAAAATTAAAAGGGCAATGGGAAGAAGATAAAGTTAGAATAAATAAATTACTTAGAAAACAGAGACATTTATATAGAGTTTTATTTTTATCTTTAACTGGTTGTTTTGCTTATGGTTTTATAAGGTTTTTATTTGTAATTAAAACATTCCAAATATATTGTGGATAAAATGTAATATAGCAGTTTTCAGCATATAAAATATTTTTGAGTAGTGTAAAAACACTTTTTACCAATACTTTTATCTGCTCAGTTTTCAAGTATAAAAATAGCGAGCTTAAGCTCGCTATTTTTTTATAATCTATCTCCATAAGGTAAAGATTTCACATAATTTTCCATAAACTTCCAGTCAGGTAGAAATCCATCATCAGAATACCTTCTTTTGATATCTATAAATGGCAGATTATCTTTATTCATTATAATTGGAAGCTTTATTATTTCCTGCTTTAGTTTGCTTAAAATTCTAGCTCTTCCATAAGAGAATTTGTAAGCATCTCTATTTAGAATTGTACTAATGAAGATTGCATTAAAGACATTAAGGTTTTCATTTTTTAATGTATATACTTTGTTACCTGCTACAAAATCCACGTCCTGATAAAAACTATATATTCCTTCTGCACCAATAGTTAAGCAACATTGCTTATTTATATATTCTGGATCCGCATCGACATATCCTATACATCCATTATTTTCTGCTGAACGAGAGATAAATGGAATACTGCCATCCTCTAGCTCATCTTTAATTAACATTTTTGTTGTTTCACATTTAAACAACTTTCCTACTCTAAACTCTTTCCAAAGTTGTATATTAAGATCCTTAATTTCTCTACTATTGTTTTTGGTTGTTAAAGGTTTATATGATAAAGATTTTATATAATTATCCATAAAATCCCAATCTGGTATATAACCATATTTAGAATATTCAAGATTTCTATCCATTAACAATGTACCATCAGAATTATACTTTGTAGGTAATAAAACTTCCGTTTCTTTTAAATACTTCTTCCATTTTCTTCCAAATGAATATTTTGGTCGCTCTTTACTAAAAACTGTTGCCAAAAAAGTACCTATATTTTCATTTAAAATACTATTGTAAGCTGCAACAATATCTGTTGTACCTATAAAATCCACATCCATGTAGTTAGAAAATCCAACGGAACCTTCACCATTGCAAATAAATATTATACAATTTCCCTTCTGTATAAGTTCTTCATCTCGTTTACATGTAAACATTACTCCATTATCATCTTTCTTTGCTCCTACATAAAAACAATCTAAGCCATCTTGAAGTAACCCTTGATTAGCTTTTCCATTTTGAAATAATGAAAATAAATTACCAATTTTAAACGGTTTCCAGTTTTCTACATTAAGATTCATAAACTTGTCCTGTTTTAACTTTGTATGAAAGATAATTATTTAATGTCAATTGAAAATCGTCTTTTGTGAGAGTTGTATAATCTGTTTTCATATATGCTTCACATAACCACTCATCATTTCCATCAACTTCTGCCATTGCTGATAAACCATCAACAATAGTTTTATTTCGATACATTGAAATCCACTTTTCTTCAATTTGTTTCCATAAGCTATTATTATTTTCATCAAATTGTTCAATACGCCCCAAGTTTTTTTTCTTCTTGAAACCATCATTTTTATAAAATCCAAAGAACGTTTTAGATTTTGTTCCATCAGAGTTTACATGTGGTTTTCCAAGAGTAAATATCATACAACAGGCAGAAGCTGATGCTCCAGGATAGAAAATTTCATTTGGGAGAGTAAAAACAGCTTCAAGAGTATTATCTTCAAGAATTTTATGTTTAGCTTCAGTAAGAATTGAACTTGTACCAATAGCTGCCGCAACAGGTAATAATACAGCAAGTTTTACATTCTTCTTTGATTTTCCTTTTTCTAATAATTCAACATTTATTTCATTTATACAATTAGATACAAATTGAACAAATACAAAGCCTTTTGTTGGATCCTCCTTTCCTTTGAGAGCTTTTTTTTGCCATGTACCTTCTATCGTATCCTCATCTAATTCTGAATTGATAAGATAAACAGATGAAAATGGAATGTTCATAGGTTTGGCGTTATACGGAGGATTCATTAAAATAATATCTGGATTAGCGGATTTTATAAATTTTTTGTTATTGAATAAATCACCTTCTTTAATATTACTATTACCATCACCATGTATTAACATGTTAGTGGTAGCCAGACCATAGGCATTTTCTTCGATTTCTATTCCCCATATATGCTCTCGTTTTACAGTTTCGGACCAGGACATTTTTTGTTCCGATGTTGTGTTCATAGTATTACAATCAGCAAGTTGTTTAACTAATGCCTGAACAAGGAATGAGCCAGAGCCACATGTGCCATCAAAAACTCTTTTTGTTCTATCCATATCAGTAATTCGGCACATAAATTCTGTAATATGATCTGGAGTAAATGCCTGATTTTTATCAGCTTTACCTGTATATTTATTAAAAGCAATAAAGAATAGATTTAAAATATCTTGACCTTCAGCACTTTGCGTATCAATATAAGCATAAATACCATTAGTTATTTTTAGTAAAATCTCAACCCAGTCAGATATTTTTAATCTTTTTACTTTCTGATTTTTAAGAATGTTATTTTGAATTAACTCTATTTTCTTTGTTTTATTTTCTGAACCATTCAACAATCCTTCAAGAGTCTCTTCCACTCCTGCACAAATTAATTTTTCTGATAAATCCTCCCAGTATGCTTTTAATAAACTAACTGATTCTTTATCAGATAAAGTAATGTTTTTTCTCTTCACAATATCTTTAATGTAAAGTAAAGCTGTTCCTACAAATTGACTTCTAAGTTTTTCATCAATATCTTTTTTGTGCAATAACTCATTTAATTCATAAGTATTCCTAAGAACTAATTCTCTGTCATTTTGCTTATTTTCTGAAAATAACGAAACATAATGTTCCATTGAATCAATAGTTTTTTCATCTTCAAGAAAACTATCATCTTCAATAGAATACTTCCACACTTTAATCTTATCATTCTGAGTGTTAGCCAAAATACAAATAGTTTTCTTATTTTTATGTAAAGCTATTTCTTCTGCAAGATATTCTTTTAACTGCTCTTCATCTGATTTAACAAATTTCTGCTTTGTTTCGACAAGAACAACTACATCATCACACTCAAAGCGAATATCAAGTTTAAAGTGTTTTGGTTTCCAGCCTAAAGCATCAATTAGAGCTTGTTTACTCCCAGCTTCTGATACGTAGCTATATTCACCACCTTCAATATTTGAAGTATGGTACTTAATTCCAATTCGATTAATTATTGATGTTCTATCCATTAGAAATCTCCCCAAACGCCAGAAATACATTTGCAAGATTTTTCTTTGATAGATGATAATTTATTTGTAGGCTTGTAGGCTCATTTTGCGTCCTTAATTTTATTTGTCAACTATTTATTTTAATTCATTTAAAATAATTTCACTTGTTTTTTGTAAAATTATTTTTCCTGAATCATTTGTCAATCTATACTTATTTAATAGTTCTAACTCGCTTGAATTTAGTGTCAATTCTAGTGAATCATTTAAATACATTTCATTTTTACCTAATAAAAGCCAATTCAAGTTAATATTAAATTCACTCGCAACTTTTATTATATTTTCTACACTCGGTTCACGCTCACCACTTAAATAATTATGTAGTGTTCTTAACGGTATTCCAGTTTGTTCGGAAAAGGCTTTGATTGATGTGTTACTGCTCTCAATGACAGAGCGCAATCTAAAGCGTAATTGTTCTTTAATGCTCAATTTTGCATTCCTTATTGACTTTTAGGGAAACTTATGGCATTATTAAAGAATGAAAAATGCCTATTTGAGCATTATTATAACTATTTTTCGCACAAACTGTAAACTGATTATGTCCCAACATTTCCTCCTCTCAAGCAAAGCTCGCATGCTTTCGTCCTATGAGATAGCTCAACTCTCGGACGAACAAGCGTTTGATTTGCTTTGTGAATTAAGATGGGGAAGTAAAGAGAATGTGGTTTGCCCGAAGTGCGGTGTTCAACACATCGCATATCGAATCTCCACCCGTAACCAATGGCGTTGCCGTCACTGTAATCATACTTTCAGCGTGACTTCCGGCACCATTTTTGCCAATCGTAAGAAACCGATTAAAGTCTATCTTTTTGCCTTGATGGAGTGGGTGAATGCCGTGAAAGGTTTATCTTCGCTCCAGTTGGCGCGTAACGCCAAATTAAACCCTCGAACCGCTTTTGTGTTATCCCATAAATTCCGTAAAGCCTTGCTGGAAAGCCGTGATATGCAGCCGCTTTCCGGTGAAATTGATATGGACGGGACTTACGTTCATCCAGCACCACGCAAAGCAAACAAAAAATCTGACCGTATCGACTACCGTCTAAAAGAAAATCAGAATCCTGATAAACGTTGTGTCATGGTTGCACGTGAACATTATTCGCCAGAAGAAAAAGCCAGTAATGCGCTGCATTGTGGGGCAAAACGCTCGCACGTCTTTGTCGCTCATACAGAATCACAATCCGTAGTAAAAAGTTTTGCGGACAAATTCATTAAGCCTAACACGCGAATCAATACCGATGAAAGCAATGCCTATGATGTCTTGCTACCTTACTATGATTTACGCACGGTCAATCATAAAGAGGAATATCGGAGCGATGTGGGTGTCACCAATAATCAGGCGGAAAGTCTATTCAGTCGATTCAAGCGAATGTACTACGGACAGGTTCACCGCATCAGTAACGAATATTTGCTCAACTATGCCAACGAAATCGCCTACCGCGAGGATAACCGCCGTCAATCCAATAAAACCCAGTTTATTGATGTACTCAGTCGATGCTTAAAAACCACCAATGAAAACAACGAATGGTGCGGTTATTGGCAACGCAAAATCATTCATCAAGAAGTGATTTGGCAGTAGGAAAAAGCTGATGGCATACAATTTAGAAAAGAAGATTAAAGAATTTGAGTTTGAGCGTAAGCAGGTTTTACACCACTTAGCCTTGCTTGATGCCAACATTGCGACACTCAAACGCGCCATTGATTTAATGCAGCAAGAAAACGATATTACGCTTTACAACACGCAAAACTTTGTTTATCGCCGTAAATTTAAGTTATTCAAAGGCAAAATCCGCAAATACCTTGTTCAAATCCTACGCAATGAGCCAAGCAAAGGCTTTACCATCGCCGACCTCACCCAACGGATTTTTGAGATTGAACAAAATCAAGATACGCCCACCGAAAAACATCTAGATTCCGTCCGTAAACAACTCAATGAGTTTTACCAAAGGAATTGGCTCACCCGAACACAAATCAGCCGTAGAGAGGTGCTTTGGCAATGGAAACTAAAATAGCGGTATTCCACCGCTATTTTTACTATCCTTCGTTCTCTATCTGTTTTAACCGCCATTCGGACGTATCAAATATTCCTCTTTTCTTAATCTTGTAGTGTAAATACTTTTCTTGTCGTTCAATAATCCCTTGTTTATATAGCTTACGCAGTGTGTTCCCGATAGCGCATTGATGCTGCATTGTGGCTTCAACACGGGAAGTCGATAACAGCTCTCTGTCTATTTTTATTGCGTCAAGCGTAATCGAATATAAATTTCGCCAATAATTATTTTGTTTGAATACTTGAGAAATCAGATAGGATAAATTCTTATTAAACGGCTTTTGACGAAGTAATTTCGTCGCATCATAATCTTTCTTAATCGTCCTCACATCAAGATCAGGATCGATATAGCCTAAAGATGTCGTAAAGCTGTTAATCTGTGCATTTAAAAGTCTTTCTCGCTCAGCAAGCTCTTTGAGCTTATAAGAAATAATCGCATTTTCCTTATAGCATTGCTCAATTAACTTTACCATTTGCGAAACAAGGTAGGTTTCTGACATAATAAAATCCCCATTGAGTTAAAATTTCAATA
This sequence comes from Muribacter muris, assembly GCF_004569585.1. Classification (NCBI taxonomy): domain Bacteria; kingdom Pseudomonadati; phylum Pseudomonadota; class Gammaproteobacteria; order Pasteurellales; family Pasteurellaceae; genus Muribacter; species Muribacter muris. The sequence continues at coordinate 57,725 of NZ_SPPA01000009.1, forward strand.
GGGATTGTAAGACTTTTAATCGGTTAAATCTTTGTGCAATTGCTACATAATATCGGATTTTTTTGCAAATCTCACCGCTTGCCGATTAGCCTTTAGCCAAAATAGCTTTGAGGAAACGGGCAGTATGGGAATGTTGGTCTTGAGCCACTTGCTCCGGCGTGCCGCTGGCGATAATCTGTCCGCCACCGCTGCCGCCTTCAGGGCCGAGATCGACAATCCAGTCTGCCGTTTTGATCACATCTAAATTATGCTCGATCACCACAATGGTGTTGCCTTGATTCCGCAGACGATGCAACACGCTCAACAGTTGCTTAATATCGGCAAAATGCAGACCGGTAGTCGGCTCGTCCAAAATGTAGAGCGTTTTGCCGGTATCACGTTTGGATAACTCCGTTGCCAATTTGACCCGTTGGGCTTCGCCGCCGGACAGGGTGGTCGAGGACTGCCCCAAGCGAATGTAAGATAAACCGACATCCATCAACGTTTGCAGTTTGCGGGCGATCATCGGCACCGGATCAAAAAATTCCCGCGCTTCTTCAACGGTCATATCTAATACTTGGTGAATGGTTTTGCCTTTATAGCGGATTTCCAAGGTTTCGCGGTTATAGCGTTTGCCTTTACAGTGATCACAAGGTACATAGACATCGGGCAGAAAGTGCATTTCAACTTTAATGACCCCATCCCCTTGGCACGCTTCGCAACGCCCGCCTCGCACGTTAAAACTAAATCGCCCGACATTATAGCCCCTTGCCCGTGCTTCTTGTGTACCGGCAAATAATTCACGAATTGGAGTGAATAATCCCGTATAAGTGGCAGGGTTGGAACGTGGCGTTCGCCCGATCGGGCTTTGGTTGATGTCGATCACTTTGTCAAAATGCGCCAGCCCGTCAATACTTTTGTAAGGGGCGACATTCTGATTTTCCGCACGGTTAAGGGCATTCTGTGCCAGCGGAAAGAGAGTGTCGTTAATCAGCGTTGATTTGCCCGAGCCGGACACGCCGGTAATACAGGTGAATAACCCGACCGGAATATCCAAATTCACATTTTTAAGGTTGTTTCCCCTTGCGCCTCTTAAACTCAGCAGGCGTTTCGGATCGATTGAGGTACGTTGCGTCGGAATGGCGATTTTCTCTTTGCCCGATAAGAATTTACCGGTAGTCGAAGCCGGATTCTGCATAATTTCCTGTGCCGTTCCTTGTGCAATAACTTGTCCGCCGTGAACACCGGCACCGGGACCGATATCGACAATGTGATCGGCTGCCATAATCGCATCTTCATCGTGTTCGACCACGATCACGGTATTCCCCAAGTTCCGCAGATGAATTAAGGTATTGAGCAGGCGCTCGTTATCCCGCTGATGTAGTCCGATAGACGGTTCGTCCAGCACATACATCACCCCGACCAGCCCTGCCCCGATTTGGCTGGCAAGGCGAATCCGCTGTGCTTCGCCGCCAGACAAGGTTTCGGCAGAACGGGACAAGGAGAGATAATTCAACCCGACATTCACCAAAAATTGCAGGCGTTCACGGATCTCTTTCAGGATTTTTTCGGCAATTTGCGCACGTTGCCCCTCAAGCTGTAAGCACTCAAAAAAGCTCAACGCTTCGCCGATACTTTTTTCCGAAATCATCGGCAGATTGGTTTGATCTAAAAAGACAAAACGGGCTTCACGGCGTAAGCGAGAGCCTTGGCAGTCGGTACAGGCTCGATTATTGATATATTTTGCCAACTCTTCTCTGACCGAGTTTGACTCGGTTTCTTTATAGCGGCGTGCCATATTGTTTAACACCCCCTCAAAAGTGTGAGTGCGTTTAACCGTATCGCCCCGATCATTGACATAATGAAATTCAATCTCGTCTTTCGAGCCGTTTAAGATGATGTGTTGGATTTTTTTCGGTAGCTGATTAAACGGCGTTTTAATATCGAAATCGTAGTGGTTGGCGACCGATTTAAGTAAACCGAAGTAGTAAAAACTGCGGCGATCCCAACCTTTGATCGCCCCGCTTGCAAGGGACACTTCAGGATTTTGAATGACTTTTCGCTCATCGAAATATTGCTGTACGCCTAAGCCATCACAAGTCGGGCAAGCGCCGGCAGGATTGTTGAACGAGAACAGACGAGGCTCTAGTTCCGTTAGAGAATAACCGCACTGCGAGCAGGCAAAGCTGGCAGAAAAGACCAGTTCATCGGCATTTGGATTGTCCATATCGGCAACGATTGCCGTAGAGCCGGATAGGTCTAATGCCGTTTCAAAAGATTCCGCCAAGCGGGTGGCAATATCGGCACGCACTTTAAAGCGATCGACAACCACTTCGATAGTGTGTTTTTTTTGCAATTCCAATTTAGGCGGATCGGACAAATCGCAGATTTCGCCGTCGATTCTCGCCCGAATATAGCCGTTAGCGGTGAGGTTCTCCAAGAGTTTACTGTGTTCCCCTTTACGATCTTTCACCACAGGGGCGAGCAGCATTAAGCGTTTGCCTTCCGGCTCTTCCAATACGCGATCGACCATTTGTGAAATAGTTTGGGCGGCAAGGGGCGTATCGTGATCAGGGCAACGTGGCTCGCCGACACGGGCGAACAAAAGACGTAGATAATCGTGAATTTCAGTTACTGTGCCTACTGTGGAACGTGGGTTATGAGAGGTGGATTTTTGTTCGATGGAAATTGCCGGCGATAATCCCTCGATGTGATCCACGTCCGGTTTTTCCATCAGGGAGAGAAATTGCCGGGCATACGCCGAGAGCGATTCTACATAGCGGCGCTGCCCTTCGGCGTATAAGGTATCAAATGCTAAGGACGATTTGCCTGAGCCGGATAAGCCGGTGATCACAATAAATTTATCTCTCGGCAGGGTAAGGTTGATATTTTTTAAATTGTGGGTTCTTGCCCCTCGAATATCGATGTACTGCATAAAGCTCTTCTTGGAAAAGTAAAGTCTAAAATGTGATTTTCTCGATCATTATCGCATAATTTGAATAACTGTACAAAATTTCAGTTTTATCAGGTGATTTTTTTGTGAAAATAGGGCAAAATAGCACAATTTTCTAATCAGTAAAGTTAAGAGGATTTTTATGGCTGGCGTGAATAAAGTGATTATTGTTGGGAATTTGGGGGCAGATCCGGAAATGCGTACAATGCCTAACGGTGATGCGGTCGCCAATATTAGTGTGGCAACCAGCGAAGTGTGGAACGATAAAAATACGGGCGAACGCCGTGAGGTAACGGAATGGCACAGAATCGTGTTTTTCCGTCGTAACGCCGAAGTGGCGGGGCAGTATTTGCGTAAAGGTTCTAAAGTTTACGTAGAAGGGAAATTAAAAACCCGCAAATGGCAGGATCAAAACGGGCAAGATCGTTATACAACGGAAATTCAGGGCGATATGCTACAAATGCTAGACAGCCGTAATCAAGGCGGCGATTTTGGCGGCAATCAAAACTGGGGCGGTTCAGCACCGACAAATCAATATAACCAAGCAAGCGGCTATCAGGATAACTATTCGCAATCTTATAGCTCTAACCCTGCTACCGCTAAACCGGCTCCACAACCAAAACCGGCTGCAACAGAACCGCCAATGGCTGATTTTGATGATGATATTCCATTCTGAATTCCATATACAGAATAACTGTAAAATAAAATATATATAAGTGCAGAGAGTTCTTTAATAATAAGGGCTCTCTTTTTTTACATTTATTTTGACATTTTTTGTTGTTTTTGTTAGTATTTATATATAATTTTATGTAAATTAAAAGATTATGTATAGATTAGAAACAACTCTTTTTACAAATGGAGAGCGCTTTCCTTTGTTGATTAATAAGGACACTGGTATTCCTGATTTTTATTCAACCTTATGGGTTACAGTAGAGTTACGAAATCAATCGGCAGTAAACACAATTAGAAATAAACTAGTAACTATACAATGGTTAATAAATTGGGAAAAAAAGAATCAACTTGCTATTAGTGATTTAATTCATCAAGAAATAATCTTATCTGAAAATCAATTAGAATCTCTTATTCAACATATGAGGTTAAATGTAATAAAACAGAAAAGTAAGAATATTGCGAAAAAGGTATTGATAAAAGATAAAGCTCAGTTTATTGATATCTACTCATCTGTTTCTTTAAGTCACCAATATAATAGGCTTACTACCCTTTCAGAATATATATTGTTTCTTTCTAAAATAATTTGTGTATCTGATGAATATCTAGAAAAATTGAATAGGTTACTTACTTTAATTAAAGTATCAAGGCCACAAAATCATAAAACATTATCTATACAGCCAGAAAGTGAGTTACCTGATGGATTATTAGATGAATTTATGTCCATTGCTAATTCTTCTCATCCTAATAATCCATTTCAAGATATAGGTATCAAAAAAAGAAATCACTTAATGTTTATCTTATTAAAAAAACTAGGTATAAGACGTGGAGAACTTTTATCAATCCAGATTCCATTTATTGAGATAGGAACAGCTAGACCATCTATTTTAATTAGACGAACTCATGACGATAAGTTTGACTCAAGAAAAATACAGGCTGTGAGTAAAACAAAAGAAAGACGACTCCCTATTTCACAAAGTATAGCTAAACTTATTGATGACTATATTATGAATTATCGTTCTAAAATTCCTAATGCAAATAAACACCCATATTTATTTGTAACTCATCGAAAAGGAAAAACTCAAGGAAGTCCAATTAGTACAAGTTCATTTGATAATGTTATTGTACCAACAATGAAAAAAGTAGATCCTAAGTTCTCTATAATTCATCCACATATTTTCCGTCATGAATGGAATTTAGATTTTTCACAAAAAATAGATAAGAATAACCAACGTGTGAATAATGATTCTTCACATAAAGACTTTATTTCTCCTGAAAAAGAAGCAAAAATGAGACAGCATCTCATGGGCCATACATCAGAAAAATCAGGGAATATCTACAATCAACGTTATATTAAAGAAAAAGCTAATAAAATATTATTAGAGCTTCAAGCCGAGTTTCAGAAAAAGGTTGATGATTATGAATCAGAATAAACGTTTTAGACAGTCAAGAGATGGATATGCATTTGATGAAAATGAAAATTCGTGGCATATAAGTAAAGATAAAACAATTAATTTTTCTCAACAAATATTAAACATAAATAAAAAAACATTAGAAGGATTCAGAAAAACATTAGCTGTATATGCTGAAAAATATTCAAGTTATCATGTATCTCACATGTATCAACAGTTTCAACGATTAGTAATTTCAACTAATCTAAAGAACATCGATGTATCAACAATATTGAATTGGAAAGATAAATTAGGAAAAGAATATGAATGGTATTTAGGAGCGTTAAAAGGTTTTTTACTATCATGGTATGAGTATGGCTATTATGGAATTGATAAATCTGTTGTATCGCTGCTAGAAAGCTTTACTTTGAGTGGAAATGATAAAGGTAAATCAGTATTAATGAGATGCCCTTATACAAGAGCATTTACCGAAAATGAAATTTTGGCTTTAATGGCTGAACTAGCTAGACTTTGGAGAGAAGATTTTATTTCATTTGAAACATACGCATATATTCACTTACTTCAAGCTACCGCTAGAAGACCTATTCAAATACGCCATTTAAAATTTGAAGATCTAAGAAAGGAAATTTCTCAAGGAACATGGAATTATTTTCTAAATATCCCTAGTGCAAAAAAGAGAGGCGGATTATTTAGAGAAACTTTTAAAAAGCTTGCTATCACAGAGGATTTATATTTAATTCTCCTAAATTTTATAGAATATCAATATAATAAATTGCTTAGTATGGTTGATGAAGATTCTATTTCTGGGTTTAAAATGAAATTACCAATGTTTATCGATTGGAATTGTTTGAAGAGGAATATAAAAAATAGGAATTTTGATCTTTCATTATTAGATAAAGATATTTTTCATTATTCAGCTTCTTCATTAGAGCAAAATACATTACGAAAATTCTGTATTCACCAAAAAGCAATTTCAGAACGAACAGGTGAAATTATTCATATAACAGCAAGACGTTTTCGCCATACAAGAGGAACAAATCTAGGGAGAAAAGGAGTTGGAGCGACAATCATTGCGGAGCTTTTAGATCACACAGATACGCAAAATGTAAAAGTTTACACAGAAAATACAGCCGATACAGTGCAATACATTGATCGTGTTATGGGAGCTGAAATGGGAAAACTGGCTCAAGCGTTTACTGGTAGAATTATTTCTAATTTAAATGAAAGTGAGAGAGGATATGATCCAACATCTTTAATAACTAATGACGGAGTAGATACTATAGGTGCATGTGGAACAAATGATTTTTGTATAACTGGCTATGAAACTTGTTATTTATGCCCTAAATTTAGACCTTTGGTTGATGGGCCACATCAACAAATATTAAATAAGCTATATAAAGAAAAAGAAGAGCGTTTAAAACGAACTAAAAGTATAGATTATGCATCCTCTAAAGATCGTATTATATTGGCTGTTGAATATGTTGTTCAAGCGTGTAATGAAATGAAAAAAACTATGGAAGCTCATTAATCATGAATAACCCAATTTTTTTCCAAGTATATGAGAGTCCAGAATCTAGTTTAGAAAATTTTATCACTTTCTGTAAAAATCAACTTACAGCCTTCGGAAGTGATTGTTGGGAAAATAATCAATGGAGAGATACTTTTAATCTTCACAACATTCAAGTTCGTTTTTCCACCGATAGAGTTAAATCTACATCGTATCAATATGAACCGTTATCTGAACCATTCATTGAATTTGCCAAAGCCTATATTCGTTATACTTATTCTCTAAATCCTATTCGTAATTTAGCCCGACATATTGAATCTTTACGTATAGTTGAAATAGCTCTTTATAAGATTAAAGGAAAGGCTGACATACTTCAGCTTGATTATTTAGTTATTCATGAAGTAGAAAATATCGTATCAAAAAAATATAAAAAAGGTACGAAATCAGTCAATAAATTAGGTTATCAAATTCAAAAATTATTTGATTTTTGCAGAGAAAATAAAATTACACCTCAACTACCTTTATGGAAAAATCCTTATAAACGCCCTAGAGATTTAACGATATTACTTGACGAAAGAGGAAAAGAATACCGTTCAAGTAAAATGCCAACAGATGAAGAAATGATGTTGGTTGCTAAACTCTTTCATGATGCACCAAATTTAGATAAAGAAACTGAATATTATACAGCAGTTATGGCCCTACTTATGGTTGCTCCATCTCGTTGCTCTGAGTTGATGTCTTTATCTGTTAATTGCTTAGAATGGGAAGAAGATAGCTTAGGAAACAAGCAATTAGGTATTCGATGGATACCTGCAAAAAATGGAAAAGAGGGTTTGAAATGGGTTCCTAGTAGCATGCAAGATGTGATTATTGAAGCTGTCAAACGTTTAACAAATATAGGAGCTTTAGCAAGAAATGCAGCAAAGTTTGCGGAAGAAAATCCTAATACGTTGATGATATCCGATCAAGACGTACAATTATCCCCTTATTTATCTCAAAAGCCTTTAACTGAAATAGAAATAGGTAAGGCTTTAGGATTTAATGGAAAGTATGGGATTAGAACTAAGTGGTTTAAAAAATTAATGAAGGAAAATGATTTTGTTATCACTTATGATGTTTTAGGGAAATACTTATACGAAAAATATACCTCAAAATTTAATTACTGGCCATATATCGATAAAAATAAAAATGTTAAGGCTTCTGAAGCTTTGTTATTGTTCAGAGAAAATGAATTTCATGATGATTTTCCCCCTAAAAAATTTTCTTTTGTATTACCAACAGTGAATCATATTAATGATAGATTTTGCTATTCGGAAACACGTCCTAAAACGTCATTATGGGAAAAGCATTGCATAGGTACATCTAAAGGAGAATTTATTAGATTACCATCGCATAATGCAAGGCATTGGTTGAGTACAAAAGCTGAGCGAGGTGGAATGGATGAATTAACTTTAGCTAATTGGGCAGGCAGAGCTAGAGTGGCAGATAATAAAGCTTATGATCACAGGACAGAAGAAGAAAAAAGTGAGGCAGTTCGAGATTTACTCATTCCTGAGGATATTTCAATATTAGACAAAATTCATTTAAATCTTCCTATTACCTATGAAGACTTAGGTAAAGACAGAATTGGAGTTGCAACGATAACAGAAATAGGTATTTGTGAACATGATTATGCGATGTCTCCATGTTCTCGTCATGGTGATTGTGAAACATGTAAAGAGCTTATTTGTATTAAAGGATTAGAGTCTTCTTTAGAAATATTAAAGCAACGTGAGACTCAATTAACCGAGCAATTTAATAAAGCCAAAGAACACCATAAAATAGGTGTTTTTGGTGCAGATCGTTGGATAAGTAACCTAGGATGGAGATTAACACATATAAAAACTAAAATTAAGTTCTTAGAAAATAGTGAAATCCCAAATGGATCATTATTAAGAATGCCTGATGAGTACGACCCTTCTCCAGTTAAATTAGCTTTACAGGAAAAGGGAATGGATATAGATCTTCAAAAGCCTGAAACAGCTAGATTAGACGATGATTTATATAGACTAATGGAGTTATAGTATGCCTAAAATTCTTATCACAGAGGAAAATTTAGAAGATATAATCATGTTGATTAATACTTGGGAGGGTAAATTAACATGGGATTTACTTTGTTCTGAAGTTTCACAACTATTGAATATTAAAAGCATTGAAAGACAATCACTAGCTAATTATAGTGATATACAAAAGGCTTTTAGTACACGGAAACAAAGAATAAAAGAAAACTCTAAAGCTAATCCTCAACCAAATGTAACGATAGATTATTTGCAAAAACAAGTAAATAATTTAAAGGCTCAAGTACAACGATTGGAAGAAATCAATGAGCAATACAAGCAAAAATTCATTGTATGGCAGTATAATGCATATATGCATGGAATGACAGAAGATAAGCTAAATAAGCCACTTATTGCAGTTAATCGCCAGCATCGATAAAGAGATACCGTTTGAAATTTAAATTTCAAACAGTATTTTTTCAAAAAGATTATCCTTCTCTTCTTGGGATTCTATCCTCCGGTGTTACTGATGTTAATTTGGCTAATTTCGGGGCTAGCCATTCTCTGAGGTCATCCATTAAGGAATAAACTACAGGCACAAATACTAGGCTCAACAAGGTTGAGGCGATTAAACCACAAATGACAGCGATTGCCATAGGTGCTCTAAATGCCGCGCCTGCACCGCTGGCAAACACGGCCGGGATCATTCCCGCTACCATTGCAATGGTGGTCATTAAAATCGGGCGGACACGTTCCGAACCCGATTGAATTAAGGCTTGATGGCGTATCATTCCTTGTTGACGTTTTTCTATCACGAAGTCCACCAGCAAAATGGAGTTTTTAGTTACGATGCCCATTAACATCAAAATGCCGATCACAGAAGACATATCCAACGCTGCACCGTAGGCGAGCAAGCCAACTGCTGCGCCGCCAATAGAGAGCGGAAGTGCGGTCAAAATGGTAAGCAGTTGCAAGAAATCCTTGAACAACAATACCAGCACTAACAACACCATCGCTACGCCAGACGCCATAGCAAAGCCGAATTGGCTGAACATTTCGTCCATCATTTCCGCATCGCCCGATGATGGCACGCGCACGCCGTCAGGCAGGTTTTGCATTATCTGTAGCTCGTTGATTTGAGATAATGCGGTGCCGATGGTTTGCCCTAAGGCTAAATCTGCTTCCACTGCAATGCAGCGTTCACGGTCGAAACGCTCTAAACTTGCCGATGAATATCGGCAACGATACGGCACTTATGGCGAGCTCGTGAATATGCCTGTTCACGCAGTGGTAAAACACCCTGAAAATCTGACGATGGAGCAAGCGGCTGCCAGTTGGATGATGTTTGTAACCGCATACGGCGGTTTGATTGAATTTGGCAAGGTGCAAAAAGGCGATTTTGTTGTATTGGGCGGAGCGACCAGCTCGGTAGGCATTGCCGCCATTCAAATCGCCAAAATGCAAGGGGCAAACGTGATTGCTCTGTCTCGCACGCACGCCAAAGGCGATGTGCTTTTACAGAAAGGGGCGGATTTTGTGATTGCCACCAAAGAAGATGACGTTACGGCTAAATTACTAGAAATTACAAACGGCAAAGGCGTGAATTTGGTGTTCGACCCTGTGGGTGGCAAAGAAGCAGCAAAAATTATCAACGCAATGACACAAGACGGCAAATACATCATCTACGGTGCATTAAGCCACGATGATATCGCCGTGCCTGTGTTCCCAATTTTAGGCAAACACTTAACCGTGCGAGGCTATGAATTGTTTGAAATCACTACCGTACCAGAAAAACTCGCTCAAGCGAAAAAATTCGTGTTTGACGGCTTAGCAAGCGGTCAATTAAAACCAGAAATTGACAAAGTTTTTGCTTTTGATGAAATGGCGGAAGCTCACCGTTATATGGAAAGCAATGCACAGATTGGGAAGATTTTGGTAAAGGTTTGATTGTTTTAAGGTAAATATGCCGTCTGAAAAATAAGTTTCAGACGGCACATCGTTATTTTACCTGCCGATTAAGCCACCACACTAGCGAGAGCATCACAGGCACTTCCACCAGCACACCGACCACCGTTGCCAATGCCGCCCCCGAGTGCAAACCGAACAAAGAAATTGCCACCGCCAATTCAAAAAAATTACTCGTGCCAATCAAGCACGCAGGGGCGGAAATTTCGTGTGGTAATTTGAGCTATTTTGCCAAAACGTGAGCCAAGGCAAAAATGCCGTAAGTCTGTGCCAGCAAGGGAATGGCAATCAGCAAAATAATCAAGGGATTGGCAATAATGGTTTGGGTTTAAAAGGCAAACAGCAACACCACCGTCAAAATCAAACCCATAATGGAAAAAGGTTTCAGGCTGCCTGAAAAATATTCCGCTATTCTTTTTCTTTAATACCTTGAATAATCTGACACTTATCAACTGTTTTATTTTCACAACCCACAAATTGCATTAGAAAAGTTTTAACTTGTTGTAGTTCTGTGATTTGTTCGTCCAAATATGCCAAATGTTGCTCGGCAAGTGCATTGATTTCATTGCATTGTTTGTTAGGCGTTTGTTGTAATTGCAACAGCGTTTTGATGTTACTTAAAGAAAGACCGATATTACGGCAAGTTTTAATAAAGCGTAATTGTTCTAACTGATTTTCATCAAACACACGATAGCCGTTTTGTTGATGTGTAGGGGCGATTAAGCCTTGTTTTTCATAATAACGAATGGTTTCCAAATGTACGCCTGTTTGTTCACTGGCTTGTTTTATTTTAAAAAATTTTGACATTTTGGCTTGACCCTGTAATGACTACGGAGTTTATAGTATAGGAAATTTCATCTTAAAACAGGAGCAAAAAAAATGGCGTGCCAAAATTGTTGTGGTTCAAATCAGCCCATTCATCAATCGCCCAAGTACAAAAAAGCCTTGTGGATTGTCTTGATATTAAATTTATCAATGTTTTTTGTGGAAATTGTGATGGGGGTTAAATCAGGTTCAACTTCGCTGTTGTCGGACAGTTTGGATTTCTTGGGCGACAGTGCCAATTATTTGATAAGTTTGATTGTTTTGCCAATGGCGTTAAGTTACCGAGCCAAAGCATCTATGGTTAAGGGGCTAACGATGGGCGGTTTTGGTTTATTTATTTTAATGACAACCATTTATCGTGTGTTTTATGGGGAAATGCCCAGTTATTCTGAAATGAGCATTGTGGGATTTTTGGCGTTATTGATCAATGTGTCGGCATTGTTGATATTATTAAAATTTCGTGATGGCGACAGCAATGTCCGCAGTGTGTGGGTGTGTTCCCGAAACGATGCGATTGGTAATGTGGCGGTAATTTTGGCGGGTATGGCAGTTTATTTTTTTCAATCAAAATATCCTGATTTAATTGTGGCGTTTGTTTTGGCATTTTTGGCATTACAAGCCAGTCAAGAAATCATCAAAAGGGCTTGGGCGGAATTAAAAGTCAGTTAATTTAAAACACCGTTTGGATTGATGTTCAAGCGGTGTTTTTATTTTTAAATTTTGCAAAATAACTTTCAGGGTGCCTGAAAAACCTACACCCCTTTATTCCCCAGCGATTTTCGGTTTATCCACCACACCAGCGAGAGCATCACAGGCACTTCCACCAGCACACCGACCACCGTTGCCAATGCCGCCCCAGAATGCAAACCGAACAAAGAAATTGCCACCGCTACCGCCAATTCAAAAAAATTACTCGTGCCAATCAAGCACGCAGGGGCGGAAATTTCGTGTGGTAATTTGAGCCATTTTGCCAAAACGTGAGCCAAGGCAAAAATGCCGTAAGTCTGTGCCAGCAGGGGAATAGCAATCAGCAGAATAATCAAAGGGTTGGCAATAATGGTTTGGGCTTGAAAGGCGAATAGCAACACCACCGTCAAAATCAAGCCCATCACGGAAAAGGGTTTTAGGCTGCCTGAAAATTGTGCCACCGATTTACCCGATTTTTGTAAATAAGAGCGGGTAAGCCAGCCTGCCAGCAAGGGCAACAGCACATACAAAACCGTGCTTAAAATCAAGGTATTCCACGGAATTTCTATGTCGCTTACGCCGAGCAATACGCCTGCAATCGGGGCATACGCCACAATCATAATCAAATCATTGACCGAAACCTGCACCAAAGTGTAATTGGGGTCGCCTTTGACCAGTTGCGACCACACAAACACCATTGCCGTACACGGTGCCACACCCAGCAAAATCATGCCGGCAATGTATTCTTGTGCCGACTGTGCGTCCACCCAACCTGCAAAAAACACCCGAAAAAACAACCAGCCGAACACCGCCATCGTAAACGGCTTGACCAACCAGTTGATAAATAAGGTTAAAAATAAGCCCTTTGGTTTTTTGCCCACGTCTTTGATTGCCGACCAATCAATCTGAATCATCATCGGATAAATCATCAGCCAAATCAGTATCGCCACAGGCAAATTCACATGAGCCACTTCCAAAGATGCAACCCATTGAAATACATTGGGCAACCAAACACCCAAAACCACGCCCAGCACAATCGCCAACGCCACCCAAAGGCTTAAAAAACGTTCAAACAACCCCATGATTTACTCCTTATGATTAATAATTTCGCCGTCTTCTTTGACAAACGGGATCGCAAAAGGCGGTAAAAATGCCAAAACTGTTTCGGACGGACGGCATAATTTCACGCCTTTTTCGCTCACCACAATCGGACGATTGATTAAAATCGGTTCACGAAGCATGGCGGAAATGAGTTCGTCATCGCTTAACTTTTCGTTTTGCAAACCAAGCGTTTCATACGGCACTACATTCGTCCTAAGTAACTGGCGGGGCGTGATGCCCATGCGTTTGATTAAATTACGCAAAGTCGTTTCACTTGGCGGATTTTTCAAATATTCAATCACTTGTGGCTCAATACCAGCGTGGCGGATGAGTGCCAGCACATTGCGTGAAGTACCGCAGTTTGGGTTGTGATAAATGGTAATGTTCATAGTTACTCCAATCTTTCAAGAAATATAGAAATATTTGGCAATAATTTTTCAGGCTGCCTGAAAATCACTGGCAAGATTCGCCTGTTTGAGAACAGCAGTTTTGGGTCAGAAAATGGGTCAATGCCATCATCAAATCCAGCTCGGCAAAATAACGCATGTGCCGTCCTTCCTGCACCACACGCACAAGCCCCGAATGCAACAGGCTTTTTAGATGAAAAGACACATTATTCGGGGCAAGGTTAAGCTGTTTTGCCAAGTCGCCAGCAATCATGCCAGTACTGCCTGCGGCGGTAAGTTGTTGAAAAATCGCCAGTCTTATCGGAGAAGACAGGCTCTCAAAGAGTTTGCTTGCTTGTATCGTATTCATAGGCGTAATTATAACAAGAAATTTCAATATTTCAAGTGTGATTGAAATGTTTTTTAATTGTCCGAAGCCACCTTTCCAAATCCAAAAAACCACTTCCCATTTTTCGCTATTCTTATCCTAATTTCAATACATTAAAATACGCTCATTCCATTTCATAAATAAGGTAAAAAAATGACCAAACAAATCCAATTTACAAAAACAGGTTCGCCTGATGTCCTGCAAATCGTTGATGTACAAATCCCCGCCCCAAAATCGGGCGAAGTGCAAATCCAAATGCACGCTTTGGGACTAAACCGTGCCGAGATGATGTATCGGGAAGGGGCGTATGTGATTGACTCTGTGTTCCCTGCGACTTTGGGTTATGCAGGGGCAGGCGTGGTCGTGGCGGTGGGCGATGACGCTGGCGAATTTCAAATCGGCGACAAAGTGAGCGTCTGATCTGCACCCCAAAAGTTGGACTAAAAACCAACTGATTAAGGTGCAGATTTTTTATGACGAAATACAACCAATCTTTCAAACAAGAAGTGATCGCATTTTTTCTCCAAAACGGGAAAAATTGCTCACTCACTCGCCAGCAATTTCAGCTTAAAGCCTCCACGCTACGTCGTTGGATTTCGCAATATAACTATAATGGAATCAATAGTTTAGCCGTACTGGGTAAGAAGCAAAAATATTCCCCAGAATTTAAATTAACCGTCATACAAGCGGTCAAAAAGGGGCAATTTTCTGCAGAAAGTGCTTGTCTGCATTTTGGTATTGCTAATTCAGGGGTGATTAGCCAGTGGTTGCAAGCCTTTGAAAAACAAGGTATAAACGGCTTATTTCCAAAGCCGAAAGGACGACCAGCAATGAAACCGAAATACCCGAAAATGCCTCCCCCCCCCAAAACCGAAGAAGAACGCTTGCGTTATCGGATTTTGGAACTGGAAGCGGAGAATGCTTACCTAAAAAAGTTGCGGGAACTCAACCAAGCAAAAATGCGGAAAAAGTAGCCATCATGAAAATGTTGAGGGTAAATTTTTCCTTGGAAATATTACTCCATTTAACAGGTTTAAAACGCTGTTCATTCTTTTATCATTTACAGCTTAAAATTGATAAAAATGTGGCAATTAGGCAGGAAATTGTTGAGATTTATCGCAAAAATGACGGCAATTATGGCTATCGTCGTATTACGTTAGCATTGCGAAAAATGTTCGGTGCAATTAACCATAAGCGTGTGCAAGCGATAATGCAACAGCTTGATTTAAAAGGAAAATGTAAGCAGAGAAAATATCGTTCTTACAAAGGCGAAGTGGGTAAAATTGCCGAGAATTTATTGCGACAGGATTTTCACACAAACGCTCCAAATGAAAAGCTCGTCACGGATATTACCGAGTTTAAATGTGCGGAAGGCAAACTTTATCTTTCGCCGATTAAGGACTTATTTAATGGCGAAATTATCGCCTATGACCTTGCCCGAAGCCCAAACTTTGAGCAAATAATGCGAATGATGAAACAAGCTGTCGCAAAGCTCCCGCAAGGAGCAAGCCTGATTTTACATTCCGACCAAGGATGGCAATATCAGATGGCAGGTTATCAGGCGATATTGAAACAAAATGGCATCGTGCAAAGTATGTCAAGAAAAGGAAATTGCTTGGATAACAGTGCGATGGAAAGCTTTTTCGGGCGATTGAAGACGGAATGTTATTTTGGTAAACGATTTGAAACATTTGAGCAACTCGAACAAACTATTCACAAATATATTCATTATTACAATCACGAGCGTATTCAAGTGAGACTAAAAGGGCTAAGCCCTGTGCAATACAGAACTCAGTCCTTGAATTAACGTAGTCTAACTTTTTGGGGGCAGATCAATAATTAAATTTTGTAAAAATAAATCATAAAAAACCAAGAGAAGAAAATACTCACTTTTATTAAAGCATCAAGACCATAAAATATTATCTATATAACCGGAAAGTGAATTACCAGATAGGTTATTAAATAAGTTCATATGTAGCCACTGTTATCGGTGTATTGGTTGAAGTGCCTGTGATGCTCTCACTTGTTGCGTTGTTAAACCGTTGGAATAAATAATGACAAGCAGAGGGATTTTCGCAATTTACAAATTTTCACGAAAATCCCTCTATTTTTATAGTTAGATACCACTATTCCACTTTAAACATCCCCATCATACCGAGATTTTCATGTTCTAAAATATGGCAATGGTACATTTTCAACCCAGTATGTCCTTGCTTAAAGCGAATAATCACTTTTTCATAAGGGCGTAAATTAACCACATCTTTTAACGCTCTGCCTTCTGGCTTAAAGGTTTTACCGTTTAACGTATGTTGAATTACTTCAAATTGAGTGCCGTGTAAATGGAATGGATGATCCATATGGCTTTCATTGAAGATTTCCCACTGTTCCACTTCATTCAATTTGGTAACAAAATCAATACGGTTCATATCAAAGGTTTGACCGTTGATTAAGAACATACCATTCATCATTGGTGGAATAGGGTTGTCCGTTGGTGTTGTAGTAGCGTGATGTGTACCGTGATTCATCATCGGCATATTCGTATGGTTCATCATTTTTTCACTAAAGCGAATTTGGCGAACCTGCTTTGGCTCATCCCAGTTAGGCAAGGACCTTAAGCTTTCAGGTAACTGAACAGGTTCTGATTTCACCTGAATTGTGGCTAAAGTGAGATCTTTAGGCTGTTCTTGAACCATCATCTTACGGCGATCATAATAACCGCTTTGTAAATTGACTGTTCCTTGCGTTTCACCCACCATAATCACTTCAACGCGTTCGGCTGGTGTAAGTAGCAGTTCATCAACAGGCGAGCGAGGTTTTTCAAGTAAACCACCTTCGGTACCCACCACAATCCATTTCACCCCTGGAATGTTTAAACGAAAATAACGAGCGCTAGTGGCATTCCAAAGACGGATTCGTTCATTCGTTTTCACTTGAATCTGGGGCTGATATTGACCGTTGATTAACACAAATTCACCCTCACGACCGTTCATCCAATCTAACATCGTGTTTGCTGGAATGGTGCCATCGGCATTTAAACGCAGATCGGAAATCACCCAATGTTGTTCAGGAAGGTGTGCAAGCGGATCATTTTTCGCTTTAACAACGAAAGTGCCTGCTAAGCCTTTATAGACTTGTTCGGAAACATGGTCATGTGGATGAGGGTGGTACCAATATGTCCCAGCACTGCCTTGAGGTAGCGTAAAGCGATAGACTTTTTTCCCTTGCGGTTCAACCATATCCATCGGGTTACCATCCGCCTCATTTGGTACATCTAAGCCGTGCCAATGTACTGTTGAGGGTTGTGGTAGGTGATTGATAAATTCAATTTCTACGGTGTCGCCTTCAAATACTTCAATTTGTGGCCCTGGTAGTTGTCCGTTATAAGCCCAAAATTCCGTTTCTTTATTGTCTGTGAGGCGAATTTTAATTGGCTCTGCTTTTAAAGTGGCTTTGAATAGCCCTGCTTGAGTCGATTGATTAGCAAGTTTTGGCAATATCCCATTAAGCGATAAACCTGAAGGCATTGCCTCAGTTGGCATTAGGCCAGTAGGTACTGAATGCATCATCGCCATATTGCCATGTTGTGCGTGGTTCATCATATTCGCAAGGCTATAAAGCGAGCTACTGGCTAAGCTAATTCCAATTCCATAACGTAAAAAATCTCGACGTTTCATTCTTTCACCCCCTATTGGTTATAGGATTTGAACACTTCACTTTCACCGTTTTTCTTAATTAAAACAACATCATAAGGATCTTTGCGTCCGCCGTATGCTTCACCGTCCATACCTGGTGAACCAATCGGCATGCCAGGTGCGGACAAGCCAACTGCATCGGGTTTTTCTGCGAGTAAACGTTTGATATCCTCAGCAGGTACATGTCCTTCAATCACATAGCCATCAATCACTGCCGTGTGGCAAGAGGCGTGTTCATTTTTAATGTTAAAGCGCTTATGAGCATCATAATTGCCTGTTTCGTTGACTTTAATCTCAAAACCGTTTTTCTGCATATAGCTGATCCATTCATTACAACAGCCACAAGTCTGGCTTTTCCACACTTCCATAGAAAGTGTTTGTGCTTGAGCACAAGCGGTTATCCCTAAACTTAAAAGCAACAATGAGCGGGTGAATTTATGTAATTTCATAAGATGTCCTTATTTTTATTGAGATGGAATGGCGCAATGTTAAAGCTTGACCTAGGGTTAAGGTCAAGTAATCTGAAAAAATTCTATCATTTGAAAATTTTTCTCAAAATCCTACTGCTTGTAGTAGAGATATGCCAACGTACCATCCACTATTATTTTTTAAAATGTGATCAGAATTATTATTTATGATGTTCTGAATGACCACCTTGAGTATTCGGCATATTCATATTAGGGTTCATTTCTTGATGCTTCTTCATCATTTCTTCAGGCGTTATTTCGCCCGTCATCATTTGGTTGTGCATTTCTGTCATTTGTTTAGCATCCATTTGCATTGAATGAGTCATTGCTGGTGTAGTGGGTTGATAGCCTGCTGAAATAGGATCTGCCATGCCAAAGATCATAGCAAAGTGACTCACAAATAAGAAAATCACAAGATAAACCGCATGTAATTTAATTTTTGCACTATCCACGAGATTTTTATGAATAACTTTTAATTCCATGAGTAAAATAATAAAAATAGGAAAGGTAGCTAATAATAGTGATGCAATTGATGCGATATCTACCCAACCACGCCATTCAGTAATAGTCGGTACGATAATAAAACCAACATAAGCGGCTACAATCGTGTAATAAACACCGAGCACAACACTTAAAATTTTATTCCAATGTTTCCAATGATTATTAGTGTTGTCTTTATAGAATAAGGCAAAAAATTCCGTTGCAACAAGCAATTCTCCAATAATCATTGGAATGACCATAAATAAAATAAGGTTCCAAGGCGAGGCAGCTAATAGCTCCATATAATGTGTCATAATCATTTTTTTACTCCTAAGTTTGATTAATTGTCTATCGGTGCATTGGGAATTTGTGGTGGCGATGGCTACACCTTTGCAACGGCACAAAGCGACAAACGCATTAAGAGCGTAGCCACAGTGAGCTTATTTAATACAGATTTGGTGCGCAGTAATGGTATGAATGACAGTGCGGTGGCGACTATTCAAGAGCGTTTAAAACAAGTGGCTGAAGCGCGTACTTTAGAAAGCAAAGGCGATGTGCAATATAGTGCCAATACGGATTTAACCAAAATTACTGATGAACAAATCGCTCAAATGCCGGCTGGATTGTATCGTGAAGGATTTGAATATTACGGAAAAACCCATTTCCACCCAAATTCAACACCACGCTACACCACCAGCAGCCTATTGGATTTAATGACGTGGGATGCAACCAACCAAGCAGAATTGATTGATCAACCGTTGTTGATGATTGCAGGTTCAGCCGCAGACACCCGTTATATGACGGAACAAGCCTTTGCCAAAGCCACAGGCACAAAAAATAAAGAGTTGGTTTTAATTGACGGAGCAAGCCATATCGAAACCTACTGGAAACCTGAATATGTAAAACAAATCAGCGAAAAATTGACAGGGTTCTTTGGTAAAAATCTGTAACCCGCTTTACCTAGCACGAGCTGTGCTAGGTTCTTTAATCCTAGCCCCTCTGGGGCTAAATTGAGAAGAAGATCTTATGAAAAAAACTGTCCTTTTTTCCACCGCACTTGCTTTCACTACTTCGTCTGCTTTGGCGGAACAAATCATTACGCCTTATACGCAACATCAATGGACGGCTGCACCGAGCGATCATTTTTCGGGGGATGCTCGTTTTACCAGACTGCCTGAAATTCCGAACAGCCCGGACGGTTCGGCGATTGTAGAGTTTCAAGCCGGCACCATTACCGATTGGCATAGCCATATTCTTTTTGGACAGGAGTAAAAAATGGTTAATCAATCTAAACGTGATTTATTAAAAACGGGCGGTTTAACCGTATTAGCGTTGAGTTTAGGCGGAACGGCGGTATCTGCCGTTGCCAATACCGCAAAATCAAATAAGGTCTCTTCTCAAGATAAAATCCCAAGTCAGCGTAAACTGGGGAATTTAACGGTTTCTTCGTTGGGTTTAGGTTGTCAAGGATTGGGACAAAATATGTACGGTGTACCGCAACCAAGTCGTGAGCAGGCGGTACGATTGGTGCGTCAAGCCTTTGATCACGGTGTAACCTTCTTTGACACCGCCGAAGCCTACGGACCGTTTGAAAGTGAACGTGTGATGGGCGAAGGCATTAAATCGTTTCGTGATCAAATTGTTCTTGCCACCAAATTCGGTTGGGACATTGATCAGCAAACAGGTAAACGCACAGGTGGGTTAAACAGTCACCCTGAGCATATCAAACAAGTGGTGGACGGTATGTTAAAACGCTTACAAACCGACCGTATTGACTTACTCTATCAACACCGTGTTGATCCCAATGTGCCGATTGAAGAGGTGGCTGGCGCTATTCAAGATTTAATGAAACAAGGCAAAGTTTTGAATTGGGGCTTGTCGGAAGCAGGCGAGAAAACCATTCGCAAGGCACACGCTATTCAGCCTTTAACCGCCGTACAAAGCGAATACTCGTTGTTTTTCCGTGGTCGTGAAAAAGATGTCATTCCCGTTTGTGAAGAATTAGGGATTGGGTTTGTGCCTTGGTCGCCGCTGGCAATGGGAGCATTGGCTGGTTATGTGGACGAGAACAGCCGTTTTGAGGCTGATCCAAGCAAAGATTTGCGTGGTATTATCCCACGCTTTACACCCGAAGCGATGCAACAAAATGTGAAGTTAATCCAGCTTGTGCAAAAATGGGCAAAACGCAAACTTTGTACGCCTGCACAGCTTTCTTTGGCCTGGCTAATGGCACAGAAAGCGTTTATCGCGCCAATTCCTGGGACGAGCAAAGCCCGTCATTTGTTGGATAATTTAGGCGCAGACGATGTGAAATTTACCGCAGAAGAATTGGCGCAATTCCGCCAAGAATTAGAAGCCATTGAAATTGTCGGCTTGCGTTTGCCTGAAGCAATTTTGAATTTTTCAGAAGCGAAATAGTTTTCAGATACCTGAAAAAGTCGTAAATAAAAATTCTTTCTTACAGCGGTCGTTTTCATAAAATCCTTTGAAAAACGATCGCACTTTTTCTTGAATATGTAGCAAGATTAGTGGAAGATTTATCGAAATTGAAAGATATTGGGAAAAGGGTAAAACTGGAATCAGACAGATGATTAGGCAAAACGCTATAGTCAATAAGTGTAAAAATGGCATAATCAACTCAATGAATTTATGGACAAATATTATCTGTTTGGTATTTTATAGTAAGTACATTGTGTAAAAATAAAATCTGAAATTTAGTCTTTTTATACTTTATTTTTACGTACTCATACTTCAATCTGGGAAACTTAATATTTAATTAATTGATTTAAAAGAATTTTATAATTTACATCCCTAAGTGATATAGAAACAACCATTTTAAGTGGTGCCTTATAAATACCGAATAATAAATAAGCCCGGTTGTCAAGCTGGGCTTATTACGTTGAATTAGGGTTATTGTTCGTTTAAGGTTTTAAGACTCTCATTTGCCCGGCGGGCTTCGCCTTTATGTTTTTGTTTATTGAGTTGGGTTTCTAATTTTTGTTCGACATCGTTAATCGCCTGATAGAGATCTTCGTTTTGTGCTTTGGCGAATAAATCTCCGACAGGTGTGCCGATCGCGGCTTCTACTTCATAGCCGTTCGGAAGCTTGTGGATCATAAAATGCGGGTTAATCAACTGAGTTTGCCATTTGTTCAGTTTCGCCAAACGCTCTTCAATATGGTTGCGGATTGCCGGTGTAACATCCATTTGTTTGCTTGAAATGTTGATTGTCATAGCATTTTCCTCTTGTTGATGACGATTTCATATAACCTCAAGTTATGCCTTTTGGCGCATAATTTCAAGCTGAAAAACCGGGTAAAACGTAAAAATTTGATCTAGTTAACACTTTTTTAGCGTTATTGATTATAATCTCTGCTGATATTAAAGAGGAACAAGATGGAAAACGAGAAACGATTACCGCCGTTTCAACGGGCGTTCTTACACCCGAAATATTGGGGATTATGGCTCGCTGTCGGGCTATTTCGACTGATGCTGTGTTTGCCTTATCCGATATTGGTCAAAATCGGCATTGGTTTGGGGAAACTGTTTGGTGCGTTAAAATTTGGAAAACGGCGAATGGCAATCGCCCGCCGTAACCTTGAATTGTGCTTTCCCGATTATTCTAATGCACAAATTGAGGCGATTTTGAGAGAAAACCAACTCTCTGTCGGAATGGCGATTATTGAAACGGGAATGGCGTGGTTTTGGTCGGATAAACGTATTCTCAAATGGTCAAAAGTGGAAGGTTTAGAGCACCTTAACCAACCGGCAGATAGCGGGGTGATTTTTGTCGGCGTACATTTTTTGACGTTAGAGTTGGGGGCAAGAATTGTGGGGTTGCACCATCAAGGCATCGGGGTGTATCGCCCGAATGATAATCCGCTACTAGACTGGATTCAGTTCCGTGGGCGAGTACGCTCCAATAAAGCAATGCTCGACCGCAAAGATTTACGGGGAATGATTAAAGCACTGCGGGCAGGCGAAACAATTTGGTATGCGCCGGATCACGATTATGGGCGCAAAAACAGTGTATTTGTGCCGTTTTTTGCCGTGCAGCAGGCGTGTACGACAGCCGGTTCACGAATGTTGTTACGCTCTGCGCCGAAAAGCGTTGTCGTGCCTTTTACACCGATGCGAAATGCCGATTTTTCCGGCTATACGGTAAAAATTAGCCCTCCGGTTGATTTTTCTGCCTGTGAAAATGAAGTAGATACTGCCACTCGAATGAATAGATTGGTTGAGGCGGAAATTATGCAGGCGCAGAGTCAGTATATGTGGCTGCACCGTCGCTTTAAAACCCGCCCAAATGAAAATGACCCGATTTTATACGACAGCAAGCGGTCGGATTAGAGCCAAAATTGGCAAAACGGAGTGAGAAGATGAAAAAAATCAAAGTTGTATTGGCAACAAGCAATGCAGGAAAAGTGAGAGAAATGGCGGACGTACTGTCCGCATTTGGCTTTGAAGTGGTCGCTCAAAGCGAATTTGGGATTATAAGCCCTGACGAAACAGGATTGACCTTTGTCGAAAATGCGTTAATCAAAGCCCGTTATGCCAGTAAAATCAGCGGCTTACCGGCGATAGCCGATGATTCAGGCTTAGCCGTGCAAGCGTTAGGTGGTGCACCGGGGTTATATTCTGCGCGTTATGCGGGGGTAGAGGGCGATGATGCGGCAAATCGGCAAAAATTGCTCAAAGCATTGGAAAATGTGCCGTACGATAATAGACAGGCAAAATTTGTGAGCTGTATCGTTTTTTTACAGCACGAAAACGATCCGACCCCCAAAATTGCAATGGGTGAGTGTGCCGGTTCAATTTTGACGGAAGAAAAAGGATCAAACGGTTTTGGCTACGATGCGCTATTCTTTTATCCACCGAAACAATGCAGTTTTGCCGAACTGGAGACAGCGGAAAAGAAACGTATTTCGCATCGTGCAATGGCATTACAATCTCTGAAACAACAACTCTCTCAATAAGGAAGCTCAATGATTATTACCACCACGCCTACGATTGAAGGCAAACAAATTATCGAATACAAAGGCTTAGTTTTTGGAGAAGTCGTGTCCGGCGCAAACATTGTGCGGGATTTTTTTGCGGGTATCACCGACATTATCGGCGGACGTTCGGGTATGTATGAAAGTAAGCTCAACAGCTCTCGCCAAGAAGCCTTGCAAGAATTAGCGGACGAGGCAAGAAAAAAAGGTGCAAATGCCGTTGTCGGCGTATCTATTGATTATCAATCAATAGGCGGAAACAAAGGTATGTTCATTGTTGTGGCAACAGGCACTGCGGTGGTTGTACGATAATGTTGCAAAAAAACGCAACGATCTCCCCGCTTTTTTGGCAAACGAAATCATTGCTTGAAATGAATGAAGCGGAATGGGAAGCCCTATGCGATGGCTGTGGCAAATGTTGCTATCGCAAATATATTCAAGGGAGAGGAAAGCGGGAGCGGCTTTATTACACCCGCATTGCGTGCAATCTATTGGACGTTGAAACGGGCAAGTGCACCAATTATCCCAATCGCTTCCAACTGGAAACGGATTGTACCAAACTCACCAAGAAAAACCTGCCGGATTTTAGCTGGCTACCAAAAACCTGCGCTTACCGCTTGATTTATGAAGGTAAACCGCTATTCGATTGGCATCCGTTGATTTCTAATAATCCCGATTCCGTCAAACAAGCCAATATTTTGATTGCAAACGGTATTCACGAAAAAGATGTTATTGATTGGTTCGAATGGGTGATTGAAGAGGCTTAAAATCGGAATTTAGAAAGAGAGAGTTATTGTAGATGAGGATTAGCACTGTAATGGTCTAGTCCTTGTGTGATCCCAAGTGATAACTAAATAATTTGGTTGAAAGAAATTGCGGTAGAGCTTTGACGGATAAGGCTCTACCGTTTTTTTGTATATAGAGGATTTTATAATCCCACTATTATCTAATTTAGCCTAAACCGATAAAATAGCCTGTTGCGCGAGTTCTCTAGCCAGTTTGTCGATATGGATCACATCGGCAATTTCTCTGACTTGAATCGGGGCGATATTTTCAACGACTGTGCGGTTGATGCTGGCAATATCGGTAAAGCGGATAGCGTTATTCAGAAAAGCGGCTACGGCTACTTCATTGGCGGCATTCATTGCGGTAGTGGCGTATTGCCCTTCGGCAAAGGCATCAATCGCTAATTTTAAGTTCGGATAACGGGCAAAATCCGGCTCAATAAAGGTCAGTTGGTTGAGTTTGAAAAAATCTAGCGGTTCAACACCCGCTGAAATGCGGTTTGGATATGCCATTGTATGTGCAATCGGGGTTCGCATATCGGGATTACCCATTTGAGCGATTACGCTGCCGTCAATATAACGAACCATTGAGTGAATAATTGATTGCGGGTGAATGATGATTTCCATTTCGTCCGCACTGGCATTAAACAACCAGCGTGCTTCGATATATTCCAACCCTTTATTCATCATTGTGGCGGAGTCCACCGAGATTTTCTGCCCCATTGACCAATTCGGGTGGGCAACCGCTTGGGCGGGAGTAATGGTGGCAAATTCGTCTAAAGGCTTGGTACGGAAAGGGCCGCCTGAACCGGTTAAGATGATTTTGCTCACGCCTAATTCTGCAAGCGGGCAGAAGCCGACTTTATTTTGCGCATCGGGCGGCAGAGATTGGAATATTGCATTATGCTCGCTATCCACCGGCAATAATTTTGCGCCGGATTGGCGGGCTTCATCAATGAAAATTTGTCCGCAAGTTACCAAACTCTCTTTGTTTGCGAGTAAAACCTGTTTGCCGGCTTTCACGGCAGCTAATGTCGGCAATAAACCGGCTGCCCCCACAATCGCCGCCATTACCATATCCACGTCTTGATGCGCAGATAGTTCACAGATCGCTTTTTGCCCTATCAATACTTCACTGTTGATCTTTAATTGGCGAAGATTATCGGCTAATTGCTTGGCAGCAGTAGGATCGTCCATTGCGACAAATTCGGGCTGGAATTGTTGGCATTGCTCGGTCATCAAGGTAACATTTTTGCCGCCGACCAATCCAAAGACGTGGTATTGGCTCGGATTATGTGCGACCACGGAGAGCGTGCTTTTGCCAATCGAACCGGTTGAACCTAAAATCACCAATTTTTTCATTTTTATTTCCTTTAATTTGACAAGCGTTTTGCTTCGATCACATCATCTAACTGGAGGATACGGGCGGTCAATTTGCTTAGCAGTTGGATATTATTCAATTCGACTTCCACATCAATGGTGGCAATGCGCCGTTTCGTGTCGGTACGGCTGGAAACGCCCAGTACGTTAATTTTTTCGTTTGCCATAATAGCACTGACATCACGCAATAAACCGTTGCGATCGTTTGCAATCACACGGATCGTCAGACTAAAGCCGGTGGCATAATGCTCACCCCATTCGGCATCGACCACCCGTTCCGGACTGTTACTTTGTAAATCAAACAGTTGTTCGCAATCGGCTCGGTGAATGGAAATCCCTCGCCCTTGCGTGATATAGCCAACAATGTCATCACCGGGGATTGGTTGGCAGCAGCGGGCGATATGATGCATTAGATTGCCGACCCCCTCAACCACAATAAAGCCGTTTTTGTGCGGTTTTGGGCTTTGGTTTTTGTTTGCCACTTGCTTCAACACCGCTTCATCGGCTTGCTCGGCAGTGGTTTTGACCAGTTTGTTTTGCAAATAGTGCATTAGCTGGTTGAGACGGATATCGCCACCGCCAATGCTGGCATAGAGATCGTCAAGCTGTTTTAAATTATAGCGGGGCAAGGCAAACTCTTCGATCTGTTTATAGTTAAACTGATATTTCGCCATTTCCGCTTCCAGCATTTCTTTGCCGATCGGAATGTGCTTTTCCCGATCCAATTTTTTAAACCACGCAATAATTTTGGAGCGGGCTTTGGCAGTATTCACAAAGCCTTGATTTGGATTGAGCCAATCTCGGCTTGGATTTGGATTTTTTTGGGTGATGATTTCAACCTGATCCCCCATTTGCAGAATATAGGTAAAGGGTACGATTCTGCCGGCGACTTTCGCACCGATGCATCGATGCCCGATTTCACTGTGAATCGCATAGGCGAAATCAAGAGAGGTGGCATTATTCGGCAGATCAACGACATCGCCTTTCGGGGTAAATACATACACCCGATCATCAAAAACTTGTGAGCGCATTTCCGCCAACACATCACCGGAATCGGCAATATCTTTTTGCCAATCCAACAGTTTGCGTAACCAGACGATTTTCTCTTCGTAACCGGAACGACCTGCCGCCGCCCCCTCTTTATATTTCCAGTGCGCCGCTACGCCTAATTCGGCATCATCGTGCATTTTTTGAGTGCGGATCTGTACTTCAATAGGTTTATCGCCCTTGCCTAAAACAACGGTATGAATGGATTGGTAGCCGTTCGGTTTCGGGTTGGAAATATAGTCGTCGAAATGTTCCGCTAAATGCGGGTATTGGGTATGGACAACGCCGAGTGCCGTGTAGCAATCTTCAAGGGTCGGGACAATAATCCGCACGGCACGCACATCAAATAACTGGTTGAATGTTAAATGCTTTTTCTGCATTTTTTTCCAAATGCTATAAATGTGTTTCGGGCGTCCGTAAACCTGGACTTCCGACAATTCGTCTTTTAAGCAAGCGGTCAGATCGGCGACAAAATTAGCAATATATTTTTCCCGATCGAGCCGCCGTTCCGCCAAGTCATATTTGGCAATTTGACGGTATTCTTTGGGGTGCAAGGCTCGGAAACAGTAATCTTCCAATTCCCATTTGAGCTGACCGATGCCCAGGCGGTTCGCCAACGGTGCATAGATATGGGAACACTCTTTGGCGGCAAGTACCAGATCTTCTTCGCTGCAACGTTCCACATCTCGCAGATAAACAATCCGCTCGGCGAGTTTGATTACCACGCAGCGGAAATCGTCCACCATCGCCAGTAACATTCGGCGGATATTGTCGATTTGCAGATCAGAAGTGTGGCTGGCGTTGAGCTGGCGGATATTATCCATTTCAAGCACGCCTTTGACCAAATTTTTGACCTGATTGCCGAAATGCTCTTTGACTTGCACCAAATCGATAATATGCTGCTTGACTAACGGAAAAAGTAGGGCGGCGATGAGGCTGTCATCATCCATATTCAGCCCGTGCAGAATTTCGACCATTTCAATGCCGTACCACATTAAGTGGAACTGGTCGGTGTCCAATTTTTCCTGCGCGTACTGCCAAGCGCTCTGTAATTCCTCAAAAGTAATCGGCGACATCTTCAAAGCCGCACTCCAACTAGCCAATTCAAAATTGGTCGGATCGAGTAGGTGTGAGCGGCGAATAGCAACCATAAGTCCTCCTGAGTACAGAATAGCAAGGGGTTCTTGACAGATTTTGACAATCTTAAATTGAGAAGGGATTATAGCCCAAAATACACCAAAAAGCCTGCAATTTTGGGATTTTGCAAAAATTTACAAAATTAGCCAGTGAGGGACTAAATAAAAAACGGGGATAACAATCTCCCCATTTTTGACTGTAATGTTTAGAAGTTTTTCTCGATCGACACAAATACTTCGCTGGTTTTGCGTGAATAAAATTCAGGAATGTTGCTATCAATGTTACGGTAACGATAATTCAATTTTGGGATAAATCCTTTCCATTGCAACTTGTTATGCCAAACTGCTGCATTAATGCTATATTCCTTATCTTGCCGCTTTTTCATCGGGAAATAAAAATTTTCCGCCCGAAAATCACGTTTTACGTAGCGTCCGCTTAAACGCATTGCAAAATGCTTTATTTGCCATATAGTGCCAATATTGATCCCTCTACGCAGTGAAGATTCCGCTTTATCTTTACTTCGATCAACACTTCCTTCAATACCGCCAAATAACAACCAATTCGGTTTGGCTTGATAGCTAAATGAAAGGGTTACACTATTAATATCGCCATTGTGTCGGCGGGCAACATTGGTTTCTGCATAGCGTTTTTGGGTATGAGAAAGTGAACCGGATACCGACCAACGAGCGGTCAGTTCTTGATGAAAATTTGCAGTTACACCATAATTTTGACTATAACGGGGTGAGCCTAACCAATTTTGTTCAAAAAATGGCATAACTCCGAAAGATTGTAAGGCTGATCGATAACGATAACCTAACGCAGCATACAATGATTTTTCGTTGTAATCTTGATTATCCCAAAAATGTACACCATTCAGATAGCTATTGAAGGCAATAAAATGATTTCCTGCAATATTCACTTCACGATTTAGCCCTATGCCATAACGAAAGCCGTGCGCCTTTTGTGGCAAGGACTCCTTGTCTTTTCGAAAACGGAGTCCGCCAAGTATAATCTCTTGTTGAGCGGAGGCATTATTTACATTATCCGTTTGTGTGTACTGTAATTCAGCATCCACTTGCCAGCTTTGACGTGCTTCTATTTCGTGTAAATAACGTTGTGCTAAGCCTTGCATTTGTGGGGATAAATCAGGCATTGCCTGTTCAAGAGCGATTCTCGCTTGGCGATATTGCTTGTTTTCAAATAACATCACTCCTAAATCAAAGCGTGGATAAGCTAGAGTTGGATTTTCATTGACGATTTGTTGATAAAGGGAAATGGCTTCAGGGTATAGGCGTTCGGCACGAAGCATTGCCCCTTTGGCATAGCGGTAAAGGATAACATCATAGCGCGTTTGTTCTTGATATAAGGGTAATAACCGTTTCAATAATCCCCATTGCTGATTAACTACGCCATAATTAATCAATTTCTCAAGTTTTGTTTGCACTGAATCCCCTTCGTTTAGAGCAATTTGAGGCGTTGAAAGTGCGGTGGATTTTTGTGGCGTTTTTAGCTGAGGCGTATCCGTTTTTGGCACACCTGTCTCTTCAAAGAAAATCGGTTGAGGTGTATGAATGGTTTGAGCTTGAGAAATAAAGGGAACAAGCGGTAGAAAATAAGCAAATTTTTTCATAATAAATAGACAAAAGAGCGGTATTGTTTCGCAAACACAAAAATATCATTTCAAGTAGGGACACACTGAGCGCGTCCCTACAGAACAACTAAAATTAAGTTTGTGCAATTGCTATATAATGGAACAAAAGAATGCCGTCTAAATTGCTTTAAACGGCATTTGTTAAGGGGTAAAGATTATTTTTGGATCTCGCCACGAGTGCCGCCGAAGCCGATGTCAATACCAAACTTTCCAGAAGGATCTTTTGGGGAAACATCTGGTAGATCTTGTAAGAGATTTTCTGAAGATCCATTTGTATATCCAGTAGTAGTATGAAATACATCAGATAATTTTTTAATCGCATTGTCTAGTGGAGTTTGAACTAAAGCTCCGATCCCTGCAATTTCTTCGGCATTTGGACCGTAGAAGAATAATTTGTAGAAGATCAGATTAAATCTGACAAATCACAATAAAAAGTGAGCGTTTCCCGTTTAGAATATGAGTGTCAAATTCAATCTAAACAAAAAAGGAAACGCTCATGTTTTATTCTAACAACCCTCTCA